>NZ_VOYQ01000011.1:0-17873 GCF_013420195.1 Acinetobacter sp. YH01024 | reverse complement strand
CACCAGAAACTTGAACATCGTCTGCATCAAAGCCAACGACTTTTTCACTGAAGCTGATTTTCACATCACCATTATCGGCAATCGTAATCGTCGCTTTTGGTGCTGTGCTATCGATACTTGCCACGCTATGTGAAGCTGTTGCTGCTTGACCGGCATTGCCTGCCGTATCGCTATAACTGCCTGCTGCAATATCGAGTTTAACGGTCGCTGCACTACCATCGTTGCCATTTGCCACGACTTTAGCAGTCCAACTACCATCGGATTGTTGTGCCAAGTCTTTGAGTTTGCCGCCAGTGACCTGTACATCGTCTGCATCAAAACCGACCACTTTTTCACTAAAGCTGATCTTCACATCACCATTGTCGGAAATCGTAATCGTTGCTTTTGGTGCTGTGCTATCGATACTTGCCACACTGTGTGAAGCTGTTGCTGCTTGACCGGCATTGCCTGCTGCATCGCTATAGCTACCTGCCGCAATATCGACTTTAACGATTGCTGCACTGCCGTCGTTGCCATTCGCCACAACTTTAGCAGTCCAACTGCCATCGGCTTGTTGTGCCAAGTCTTTGAGTTTGCCACCAGTGACCTGCACATCGTCTGCATCAAAGCCAACCACTTTTTCACTGAAGCTGATTTTCACATCACCATTATCCGCAATCGTAATCGTCGCTTTTGGTGCTGTGCTATCGATACTTGCCACGCTGTGCGAAACTGTCGCTGCTTGACCGGCATTGCCTGCCGCATCGCTATAGCCACCTGCAGCAATATCGAGTTTCACGGTCGCTGCACTACCGTCGTTGCCATTCGCCACAACTTGAGCAGTCCAACTACCATCGGCTTGTTGTGCCAAGTCTTTGAGTTTGCCACCAGAAACTTGTATATCGTCTGCATCAAAACCGACCACTTTTTCACTGAAGCTGATTTTCACATCGCCATTATCCGCAATCGTAATCGTCGCTTTTGGTGCTGTGCTATCCACAGTCACTTGGGTATTCACATCATCACTGATGTTGCCAGCTTTGTCTTTTGCATTAGCAGTAACTTGGTATGCACCATCCGTTAAATTTGCCTTAACGCTATAGCTCCAATCACCTTTCGCATCCACTGTCGCGGTACCAGTCTCGATAACATCTCCGTTCGGCTTTTTAACTGTAACCGTCACGGTAGAACCAATTTCAGTTTTGCCTTTTACATCAGGAGTTACATCACTGGTGAGTACTGCATTTTGGATTTCAATTACTGGATCAGTGATATCAATCACGAAGGTTTTAGATGCTGGGCTACTGATATTACCGGCTGCATCTTTAGATACAGCTTCAAGTACATAATAGCCTTCGAGCAATTCATTCGCTGGCGTGTAGGTCCATTTACCTGTAGCGGTGTCGAGTTTCGCTAGTCCTGAATCGATAACTTTATTATTGGCATCGCGCAGGTAAACCGTCACTTCTACACTTTTGGTCGAAGTTCCTGAGAATGTTGGCTTCGTTTGATTGGTCTGCGGAACGTTTGCAGGCACGCTTAATGTGCTGACACGAGAAAATGCTGCAGCAAAATTCGATGTACCAAATAAATCATCAATATCGACCGTCGGTAAAGTGGTATTAACCGTTCCAGTTTCTATCTGTTGATTACCCGCAGCATCAGTTGCAGTCACAGTCACTGTATAATCAGCTTCGGCAACAGGTGAATCTGGAGTAAATGTCCAAGCACCATCTTTTACCGTTGTCGTACCAGGAATATCCTTGCCATTTGAATCTTGTACTTGGACTTGAAGATTCGCATCTTCATTCACTGTACCTGTAAAATTAGGTTCTTTAAAATCGTCAATCGTGACAATTGGCGCTGTAGCATCTATTGTAAATGATGTGTCTGTGGCACGACCGGTATTACCAGCAGCATCTGTAGCAATGGCCTCAACTGAGTATTCTCCATCAATCAGGGTTTTATCAGCACGATAACTCCACTGATCACCGATGACCTTAGCATCGCCTTGATCAACAATTTTTCCATTATTATCTCTGATAACAACGCTAACGTCAGTGCCAACTTCTGTTTTACCTTTAAATGTAGGCATTGAATCCTGAGTTAAAGTTGTATCTTCAATAGATATTTCAGGATTAATCGTATCTTTTGCACCAATCACGGTTGTTGGATCAGAAGTATTTCCAGCTGCATCTTTCGCTGTCACTTTGGCAGTTTCACCATCGGTCACTGCTGGCGATACAAGGATTTCAAACTCACCTAGACTATTCGCAGTTCCTGAACCAATTAATTTGCCATTTTCATTACGAACTTCAACTTTTGCACCTGGCTCAGTTTTACCCGTTACTACCGTGCCATCTGCATTTAATGTTGCATTAGGTGCATCGGGCTTCGTAGTATCTTTTGCAGTAGCTTCTGTCGGTTCTGACTCATTGCCTGCTTTGTCTGTCACAGTGACATCAACAGTCTCACCATTGGTTAATGGATCTTTAAGTTCAACATCAAAATTGCCTGATGAATCCACTGTACCTGTGCCAATGATTTTGCCGTCTTGATCTTTCACTTCTACAATAGTACCCGGCTCACCTTTACCTGTGACATGTTCACCATCATCAGTAATCACCACATCTTTAGGCGCATCAGGTTTGGTCGTATCTTTACCACCTGTCACGGTAGTTGGATCAGAGGTATTTCCTGCTGAATCTTTCGCTGTCACTTTGGCAGTTTCACCATCGGTTACTGCAGGCGATACAGGGATTTCAAAGTCACCGAGACTGTTTGCTGTTCCTGAACCAATTAATTTGCCATTTTCATCACGAACTTCAACTTTTGCACCCGGCTCAGTTTTACCCGTTACTGCTGTGCCGTCTGCATTTAATGTTGCGTCAGGCGATGCTGGTTTTAAAGTATCTTTACCACCTGTTACGGTAGTTGGATCAGAAGTATTTCCTGCTGCATCTTTCGCTGTCACTTGGGCAGTTTCACTATCGGTTACTGCAGGTGATACAGGGATTTCAAAGTCACCGAGACTGTTTGCTGTTCCTGAACCAATTAATTTGCCATTTTCATCACGAACTTCAACTTTTGCACCCGGCTCAGTTTTACCCGTTACTACTGTGCCGTCTTCATTTAATGTTGCGTCAGGCGATGCTGGTTTTAAAGTATCCTTACCACCAGTAACGGTTGTTGGATCAGAAGTATTTCCAGCTGCATCTTTCGCTGTCACTTTGGCAGTTTCACCATCGGTCACTGCTGGCGATACAAGGATTTCAAACTCACCTAGACTATTCGCAGTTCCTGAACCAATTAATTTGCCATTTTCATCGCGCACTTCAACTTTTGCGCCCGGCTCAGTTTTACCCGTTACTACTGTGCCGTCTGCATTTAAAGTTGCATTAGGCGCATCAGGTTTGGTGGTGTCTTTTGCAGTCGCTTCTGTCGGTTCTGACTCATTGCCTACTTTATCTGTCACAGTAACATCAACAGTTTCACCATTGGTTAATGGATCTTTAAGTTCAACATCAAAATTCCCTGATGAATCCACTGTACCTGTGCCAATGATTTTGCCGTCTTGATCTTTCACTTCTACAATAGTACCCGGCTCGCCTTTACCTGTGGCGTGCTCACCATCATCGGTAACCACCACATCTTTAGGTGCATCAGGTTTGGTCGTATCTTTTGCAGTAGCTTCTGTTGGTTCTGACTCATTGCCTGCTTTATCTGTCACAGTGACATCAACGGTTTCACCATTGGTTAATGGATCTTTAAGTTCAACATCAAAATTACCTGATGAATCCACTGTGCCTGTGCCAATGACTTTGCCATCTTGATCTTTCACCTCTACCGTAGTACCCGGCTCACCTTTACCTGTGACGTGCTCACCATCATCGGTGATCACCACATCTTTAGGCGCGTCCGGTTTAGTCGTATCCTTAGAACCACCAGAAGAATCAGATCCACCACCAATAGCTGCACCCAATAAACCAGCGCCACCTGCTCCCGCAATCCACGGTAAAATTACACCTGTCAAAGAATCGTTATAAAGCAGCGGTTCAATTTCATCTAAAGGTTGATACTGAATAACATCCGCAATATCACCATTGGCTGTTGTAAATTTTGCCCAATACAATGTGCCGTCTTCATCCTCAAACACCAAACTATTATCTGGTGTCACCTCACTAAAATAGTTTTGTACAGTAATCACTTCCCCATTTTTTAAGGTGATTATTGCGTCAACACCATTCTTTGTAATTGAAGCAACATCTTCTTTCGGGATTTTGACGACGATGACAGAATTTTCGATAAGCCCCACTTGATTGGATTCAACTTGATCCAAAACTTTATGACTTTCTTTAGAAATGACAGAAATTTGCGGCATGGGTAAAACCTCATTTATTTGTATTAGGGCCGTTTTTATGTTTTTAGTTTTGTAATGAATTGTTGGTGCTTAATAATTTCTTTAATTACAACTCATTAAAAACGAATTTTTAATTGTGTGCGTTATATCACGCTTTGTATTTATTTTGCACAATTGCTTGAATATTGTATTATTTTTATCAATAGGCTCAGATTTTAGATCCATCTTTATACAAGTAATAACAAACACTTATTTGTGTGATGCAAGTCACAATAATACCGATGAATGACCAGTCATAATTTCCCCCCATTTTGATGTACCATGATGAAACATAACTATAAATAAAAAAAAGGAAATGCTTAAGCATTTCCTTTTTTAAGTCACACAAAACAGTTTTAGAAGTTTTCAGGGTTCTCCAAACGACGAACTTCTTGCACTTTTTCTGGGTTATGTACAGCAGCAACACCATCATCCGCTTTGGTATCTATTAACGCTTCTGGGTTATAAACCGTAATGGTTTCATTACCATGAATATCTTCACCCACAATATATTGGAAACCCTTTTTATTCATTTTATGGCACATTCTTTGATACCAACCTTTGAAGCCTTTGGTTTCTTCATTCGGATTGTAATAAAAAGCATTCATCACAGCAGGTAAACCTAGGCCACACACGAGCCCCGACATTAATACCGCAATAAATGTATATCCAATCAAAATACTACTGTATTCACTAAGTTCAGGAATATTGGCAACTGCAAGGATTAAGGCCAATGAAATGCCTCCACGAACCCCACCCCACGATAAAATTGCAAGACTACCGTTATAACTTTTTTTACGGAAACTCGGGAAAAATGCGAAGGATAAATAGTTTGCTGCAAAGCGCGATGCATGCAAAATAATAAACGCCACCATACCGCCTAAAATCAAGCTGATACTTAAATCTAAGATAAATAATTCAAGACCGATCAGGGTAAATAAGAAGGAATTGATGATCCCTTCCACGGTATGCCAGAAATGATTGACTTCACGAATTTCACGATCTTGAAGGATTTCTTTCCACTTATTCCCAACAATTAAACCACCAATGACGCATGCAATTGGTGCTGATGCATGTGCGAATAAAGCGACTAGATATGAACCACTTGCCAATAAAGCTGTGGTTAAAATCAAGGATTCCATTTCATGTTTACCGCGGAGTAAACGTAAAATCCCTAAGCCAAATGCCCAACCAATAATGACTGCGACAACAATTTCATATAACAGCGTTTCAAGCGTACCAATGACGGTAAAATGTTCACCTTGCAAAACATTGAGTAAAGTCATAAACACAGCAATACACATGGCATCATTAAAGAGCGATTCGCCTTCTAATTTCACCATCAAATGATGTGGCGCACGCACCGAACTTAGTACACCTTTAACCCCAATTGGGTCAGTCGCACCTAAAGCAGCACCTAATAACAACAACACTAATAAATCAACATGATGACCAATTAAGAACTGATAACCATATAAAGCAACACCAAAAAACACCGCACAGAGCACCAAGGCTATACTGGCCAAAATACTGATCGGCTTCCAATGCAAACGTAAATCGGAAACTTTAAATTTCAAGGCAGATGAGGTCAAAATAAAACAAATCACGCCATTAATTAAAAAGTCATAAAAGTCGATATGACGAACTGCCTCTTCAATATTGTGCAAATTAATCGTCACAAATTGATTGCCATTGAGCAAACTTGCACCCCATTGCAAAATAAAGACAAAAATTGCAGAAACAATAGGAACACCTATGGCTTGTGGAAAGCCCAAGATACGTTTATTAAAAATCGTGGTTGCAATCGAAAGTGCAAAAATAACGGTAAAAACCTGTAGAAAAAAATAATTTCCCATTTTGTTCCCAATTTTGGTGCTGTGTTGCCTACAGAGTGAGATATAGGTATTTTTAAAATAAATACTAAATTATTTAGTATTTAAAAATAAAATATTCTAACGAATTTTATCTAAATTCCGTGTATAAATTCAGTTTTTTTCACATCTTTTATCAAGATCATTTAACATAGCAAGCCTGCATAGATTTTATGCATTTTCATCATCTACATGATTTCTCCTATGCATCAGACTATTAAAACTGTTTTTCGACTCTTTTTTGCTGCTGTGATTTTTATCATTACTGCGGCCCTGATCCTCACTTGCTATAGTAAGACACAGGAAATTTTACGTGCTGAGCACTATTTTAGTCAGGCAAAAACGATCTCACTGGATTCAACACCCAAAGAACAATTGGTTTTGGTCTCCAATAATGAATCACCCGATCGTGCGATATTTATCATGCTGGCGAATAATGGTTATCTTGCCAAAATGAATTGTGAAAACTATGCACAAGATATTTGTCTCGATGAATTTAATCAGCAACACACCCGACAAATTCAACACCTCGATTTACTGAAAATCGGACAATTTCAATATATCCAAAATGTGAGTTTCACCAATAGCCGCACTGGACAAAAAAAACAATTACGCTATAGCGATGCCCAATTAAAACAGTTCTATCAAAACGATATTTCAGGCCTTAAATATACTGTTTTTGGCATGGCTTTATTTGCATTTGCCGCATTGTATGTCAGCTATCGTATTGTTCGAAACTTCAAATCATTTCTCAACAAATAAGCTTCAATCTATTTTTCAATGAAAAAAAGAGGATGTTTTCATCCCCTTTTTTTTGTTTTAAATGGCTTGATTAAAGGTATCGCAGCTATTGATATTGCCTGATTTTAATCCAGTCTGGAACCATTTCATACGTTGTTCGCTGGTGCCGTGCGTGAAACTGTCTGGTACCACTTGCCCAGTTGCACTTTTCTGTAAATAGTCATCACCAATCTTATGCGCAGCGTCCATCGCTTCTTCTACATCGCCCTGCTCTAAAAATTGGGTACGCTGTTGATTATGATGCGCCCAAATACCCGCAAAGCAGTCTGCTTGTAGTTCTTGCATAACCGAATAACGATTACCCTCAGCTTTAGATGCTTGCGCACGGGCCTGCTGGACTTGCTCAGAAATGCCTAAAATCGTTTGGATATGATGTCCAACTTCATGGGCAACCACATAGGCTTGCGCAAAATCACCCGCCTGATCTTGGCGACTCAATTCTGTTTGATTTTGTTCACCCGTAATGCCCATTTGCGTACGCATATCTTTAAAGAATGCAGTATCAATATAGACCTTCTGATCTGCTGGGCAATAAAACGGCCCCATTGCCGCTTGTGCTGTACCACAACCTGAATTGACCACACCATTAAACATAACCAATTTAGGCGCTTTATACTGAGCATTTAACTGTTCTTGAAAGACTTTATTCCACGTATCTTCAGTATCGGCCAAAACAGTGCCAACAAAATCCATCGCTTCTTGTTGTTCAGGTGTTGGATTATCCAAACCTTTGACTTCAGCCGTTTGACCCTGTGAAGTCACTTGTTTGGTCGCCTGATATGCTTGCTGCGGGTCTACACCAAAAAACTTCCACGCAACAAATGCCACAACCAAACCGAGAATACTGATCCCACCCGCTTTTGCACCGCCACCACCGCGACGGTCTTCTACGTTTGAACTAACTCTTCGACCTTTCCATCGCATAGTGATCTTCCTTATATAAAATAGTTGATATCCGTGCGTTTACAGATTAATCCTTTTGCGACTTTGGCCATACTTTTTGAACTAAAAATACGACGCACAGCACAATTAAACCTGCAATAAAACCTGTCACTAAATTAATTAAAGTCGGTGTTAATGCACCCACAATACTGCCAACTGTTGGAATATGTTCTGCATAATCTACAGAGCCTTCAATAAAATGGTGTAGCAAAGGTACACCATGGGTAATGATGCCACCACCCACTAAAAACATGGCAATCGTACCGACAATGGTCAATGTCTTCATTAACTTAGGTGCAAATGCCAACAAACCTTGTCCAATGGTCTTTTTGAATTGTGATGTTTGTTGAGTGAGGTAAAGTCCTAAGTCATCAATTTTGACAATCATCGCGACAAAACCATAAACACCAACGGTCATTATAATTGCAATTACCGAAAGCACCATGACCTTGGTCCCAAATGCCGCGGTTGCAACCGTACCTAATGAAATCACCACAATTTCAGCAGATAAAATAAAATCGGTACGGATAGCACCTTTGACTTTTTCTTTCTCAAAAGTCACCAAATCCGTTTCAATATGGGTCATCTCTTCACGAGCAACTTCTTCTGTTTTGGCTTTTTTATGTTGCAAACTATGCAGGACTTTTTCCACACCCTCATAGCATAAGAACAGACCACCAATCATCAAAAGCGGTGTAATCAACCAAGGCGCAACCACACTAATCAATAAAGCAGCCGGAACTAAAATTAATTTATTAACAAAAGAACCTTTGGCCACAGACCAAACAACTGGAAGTTCACGATCCGAACGGACACCACTGACTTGTTGTGCATTCAGTGCTAAATCATCTCCTAGGACACCCGCTGTTTTTTTGGCTGCCATCTTACTCATGACAGCAACGTCATCCAGCACAGTTGCAATATCATCAAGTAAGATTAATAAGCTACTCGCCATTATTTTTATCCTTTAGGCATTTTTTAATATTCTAATTCTATTTAACGCTAAAATTGTATTTAGTTTTTTAATAATTAACAAAATATTTACCCATTTTTCAGTCAATTGTGCTGTGTCAGTAACAATCAAAAATAGAATGCCGTACAATGGGGACATTCTTTGAAAATCAGCCGTAGCTTTGACTACCACTTTGGAACAGATAATGAGTACTCAAGATAATCGTCCAGTGATTTTGACTGGCGACCGTCCGACTGGACAATTACATTTAGGTCATTTTGTAGGTTCTTTACGTTCACGTGTAGGTTTACAAGATTCGCATCATCAACATCTTCTTTTAGCTGATGCTCAAGCCTTAACTGATAATGCTGATAACTTCGAAAAAGTTCGTCGCAATATTATTGAAGTCGCAACCGATTATCTTGCTGTAGGAATTGACCCGACCAAAACCACGATTTGCGTTCAATCATGCTTACCAGCATTGAATGAATTGACCATGTTATATTTGAACTTTGTGACGGTTTCTCGCTTAGAGCGTAATCCAACCATCAAATCTGAGATTCAAATGCGCGGATTTGAGCGTGACATTCCTGCCGGTTTCTTATGCTACCCAGTGGCTCAAGCTGCCGATATTACAGCGTTTAAAGCATCTGTCGTTCCTGTCGGCGAAGACCAAATTCCAATGATTGAACAAACCAATGAAATTGTTCGTCGTTTAAACCGTCAAATTGGTCGTGACGTAATTCCTGAATGTAAAGCTTTACTATCTAATGTAGGACGTCTACCAGGTTTTGATGGTAAAGCAAAAATGTCTAAATCTTTGGGCAATACTATTGTGCTTGACGCGACTGATAAAGATATCAAGAAAGCTGTTAATGCAATGTATACCGACCCAAATCATTTACGTATTGAAGATCCGGGTCAAGTGGAAGGTAACGTCGTATTTACTTACCTTGATGCATTCGATCCAGATAAAGAAGCTGTTGCAGAATTAAAAGAACACTATCGTCGTGGTGGCTTAGGCGATGGTACTGTGAAAAAGCGTCTTGAAGGTGTACTAAAAGAGCTGATCGGCCCGATCCGTGAACGCCGTTTAGAATTGCAAAAAGATCCTGACTACATCATGGATATTTTAAAAACCGGTACCGATAAATGCCGTGATATTACCCAACAAACGTTAGACGAAATTAAATCTGGACTGGGTGTATTCCACTTCTAAATTTAAAAAATTCTATAAAATTAAGCCTTTCCAATGTGAAAGGCTTTTTTATAGGCACTTTTTGTGAAGGTATTCACAAAATCTCCTTAGTTTTAACGTTAGGTAACATCACTTAACGTGAACACCAATGAAATGACTGACCGTTCACTCTATTATCTATTTATGTTTTAGGAATACCTAAATTCATAACATTTCTCCTTTACCGAACCTGTGAAAACAGATTCGTTGTTATACGCAATGAACACCCCAATCATTGCGTATTTTTTTGTCTGAAAATTGGCTAAGAAGAATTAAATATCCCCTATTGAAACAATAAAAAACCCGCATTAAGCGGGTTTTTTATTTCAAAAACTAAATTAGTTTTTATGACGCATATGAGGGAATAAGATCACTTCACGAATACTTGCAGCATTCGCAAATAACATCACCAAACGGTCAATACCAATCCCCTCACCCGCTGTAGGCGGTAAGCCGTATTCAAGCGCTTCAATGAAGTCTGCATCGTAATGCATTGCTTCATCATCGCCTGCATCTTTTTCGGCAACTTGAGCTTGGAAACGTTCAGCTTGATCAATTGGGTCATTTAACTCTGAGAAACCATTTGCCAACTCACGACCACCGATGAAGAATTCAAAACGATCGGTAATATGTGGATTATCATCATTACGACGTGCTAATGGTGAAGTTTCCGCAGGGTATTCTGTGATGAATGTCGGTTGACGAAGTTCAGTTTCAACAGTTTCTTCAAATACGATGGTTTGAAGTTTACCTAAACCAAAACCAGGTTTTACTTGCTCTTTCAGTTCATTTTTAACGAAGTTAGCAAGGAACTCACGGTCAGCCACATTTTCAGCAGTGAACGTTGGGTTGTGTTCAAGAATCGCATCAAACATCGAAATCTTCTTGAATGGACCTTTGAAGCTATACACTTCTTCACCATAAGGCACATCAGTCGAACCCAAGATGTCGATGGCCAATTTTTCAAGCATATTTTCTGTCAAAGCCATCAGGTCTTTGTAGTCTGCATATGCTTGGTAGAATTCAATCATGGTGAATTCTGGATTATGACGTGTTGATACACCCTCGTTACGGAAGTTACGGTTAATTTCGAACACGCGCTCAAAACCACCAACGACCAAACGTTTTAAATAAAGCTCAGGCGCAATACGTAAAAATAAAGGCATATCTAATGCGTTGTGGTGAGTTTCGAATGGACGCGCAGATGCACCACCCGGAATCACATGCATCATTGGTGTTTCAACTTCCATGAAACGCTCATTGCTCAAATATGAACGAATACCTGACACCACTTTTGCACGAATTTCAAAAGTTTTACGTGTTTCTTCGTTCATGATGAGGTCTAAATAACGCTTACGGTATTTAACTTCAGTATCAGTCAAACCATGGAATTTGTCTGGAAGTGGACGGAGTGATTTGGTTAAAAGCTCAAAATGTTCAATATGAACATAAAGGTCACCTTTACCAGAACGACCAATATAACCTTCAATGGCAATAATATCGCCCAAATCGAGTGCTTTAATTGTTGCAAGAACATCAGCATCCAACTCTTTACGTGGTACATAAAGCTGGATACGACCAGTCATATCTTGGATTACGATGAATGAACCACGGTTCAACATCACACGACCAGCAACTTTTACATAAACCTTTTCGCCTGCTTCAATTTCTTCTTTTGATTTTTCAGCGAATTGATCTTGTAGGTCTTGTGCATAGTGTTCACGCTTAAATGTGTTAGGCCACGGGCTAACACCTGTTTCCTTGGCGTGCTCTTTGATGTGCTCTAACTTGGCATGACGCTGTGCAATTAAATCGTTTTCGGAAATGGCTTGTTCAGAAGTCGATTGAGCGTTATGTTGCGTCATCTCTGTCTCAAATAGTTAAAAAACGGAAGTTGCATAGCATAGCAGATTTCCTTTGAATTGAGCAGTAAGCAATGCGCGCATTTTTTTAATAAGTAGAAATTTATCGAAGTAAGATGTTTTAATCGTTATACCTTCAGGTAGACATAAAACATACCTTGCAAATATGCAGTAGATAAAAATTAAATACTCAAGCTCGAAAACCTACATTTTAACGATATCAAATGAGAACTAAAAGCTTTAAAAAATACTTATAACTATCAATACATTAAAATAAATATTAATAACTTAATTCAACCTTTTAATCTATTTTCTTTAAGACTAAAGTCTTTTAAATGCCTACAAATTAGACCAAAAGCTAAATTCTCTTTTTGACAATTCTCTCTACAATGAAGTCATAAAATTGTTGAAAAATAAAATATTCAACACATCCAAAATGTCTGAAAACAGTGTGTAGAAAAACAATGACTTCCTGCTTATCGAAAATTCTGTTTTTACATGGATTGGATTCTTCCCGTGAATCCACTAAATTCCATGCCATCGATGCAAAACAAAAATTCTGCATTGAAGTGGACTATCGCAACTTAAATTTTCAAACTGTTGCTGACTTTTACCACGAGAGTATTGAAACCATTAAGCCTGATATCATCGTCGGTCATAGTCTCGGGGCATATTGGGCTTTGAAAATGTCGCTGTTTCATCGCATTCCGTGTGTAATTGCCAACCCGAGTCTGCATCCAGACTTTCGCGACGACTACCCTGCAATCAATGAAATGGATTTGGATCACGATATTCCACAAATTGCCTATATCGAACGTGGTGATGAAATCTTGGATATGTATGAAGCAGAACAACAACTCGAAGATTATATGCAAGTTCAAGTGATGGATGGCGGACACCATCGTCTACAATGCCCTGAAAATATCAATGATTTAATCCAACATCTCGAATTAAACTACTTAAAAAAATAAATCATATTAATCATAAGTAGCAACGTCGTTTTTATCAGACATAAAAAAGCCCTGTCATAGACAAGGCTTTTTACATTTTAAAGCTGACGCTTAGGCAGCATCTGCTTCAGGACGTGTTTTATCATCTAAAACCGACCAGATATTTAAACCCAAATCTTTATGCAAGTCAGGCAAATCTAAGAAAATGCTTGCGCCTAAAACTTGGTGTTTACATTTTTCAGCCAATTGTTTCACTGCACGAAGCGTACCGCCCGTCGCCAATACATCATCCACAATAATCACTTTTTGTGATTCGATTTCAGCTGACATTTCAAGACGATCTAAACCGTATTCAAGGCTGTAACCAACACCGACCACTGGTGGTGGTAATTTGCCGGCTTTACGTACTAAGACCAAACCTTTACCCGTACGCTGAGCAAGTAAGCTTGCCAAAACAAAACCACGTGCTTCAACCGCAATAAAGCTATCTACTTCTGCCAATTGCTCGGCTGGAATACTTGCAATTAGGGCATCAGTTAACGATTCGATGTTATTCATAAATAACGGCGTAAGGTCAAAGAAACAAATTCCTGGTTTTGGAAAATCTTGGACAGTACGAATGTTAGACCACAATGCCGCAGCAGTAGAATTACTCATAATAGGAGAAAATAAATTAAGAAAGGAATGTGTGAATTTTAACGCGATTTGAAAGAAAAGAACAGCTAACGCCCATCTAAAATGCATATTTAAAATACAATGAATTTGCATAAGTTATTGATTATTAATACTGTATTTATTTAAAAAATATCAAATATATATTTTCCTAATCATAAAATAAAAGATTTTAGAGATTTTTTCTGCAATACTTTAGTCTATGAAGATAGAAAAAGCGGTATTTAGAACCCAATTCACGGAAATGAATTCCAATATAGCTTTCAATAGGCATAAATATTGTCAGACAATTTTTCACAGATCTGGGGTTTTGATGATATTTATTGTCCCTCACTGCCATTCTGCTTTTAATTTCACTCATTAAACTCTTAGCCACTTTACTTTATCGTTAGAACTGCGTAAAAATTTAACATAAGAGTCTACTGTATAAGGCTAATTAACCTTAAGGTATAAACTTATACAGTTATGAAGTATTTACTGACTTAATTTTGTGTCAGTTTTTGGAGAATGGAATGAAAAAGTATCAGTGCATCGTTTGTGGATGGATTTATGACGAAGCAGAAGGCTGGCCACAAGACGGTATCGTGGCAGGAACGAAATGGGAAGATATCCCAGATGATTGGACTTGCCCAGACTGTGGCGTCTCAAAAGTAGATTTTGAAATGGTTGAAATCTAATAAATAGAATCTAAGGCCATCATCGTTATGGTCTTTTTTTTGTCTTTAAAAAAATATGAAATGTGTTTGGAGTTGAGTATGCACCCTATTGTCATTATTGGTTCTGGTATGGCGGGATATGCCGTTGCACGTGAATTTCGAAAGTTAAATACTGAACTAGAACTTATTATGATCTGTGCGGATGATGCCATTAACTACGCTAAACCGACATTATCCAATGCGCTCGTTGGTAATAAAGCTCCTGAGCAAATCCCTCTAGGGGATGCCGCAAAAATGTCGGCTCAACTCAATATGCAAATCATCAATAACAGTTGGGTTAAAGCTATCGATGCAGCAAAACATGAGCTCGCCATCGAAAGCCAAAATGGAACTCAAACACAACTGTATTCAAAACTCGTTTTAGCAGTCGGCGCAAATCCAATTCGCTTAGCTATTTCGGGTGATGGCAGTGAAGACATTCACGTCGTCAACAATTTAGATCACTACAAAGCTTTCCGTAAACAGCTTGCAGCACGTGAAGATAAACGTGTGGTGATTTTAGGGGCAGGCTTGATTGGCTGTGAATTTGCCAACGACCTCCAAAATACTGGGGCGAAAGTATCGGTGGTCGATTTAGCTCCGCAACCTTTGGGTCGCCTACTGCCGTCTCATGTTGCAGCTAAATTCCAAAGCAATTTAGAAGAAACGGGTATTCAATTCGTTTTAGGTACGACAGTCGACAAAGTGTCACGTATTGAAAATGGTGACTATCAAGTGAGCCTTGCCAATGGTCAAAGCTTAGTGGCAGATGTTGTGTTGTCTGCGATTGGTCTACAGCCTGAGATTAACTTAGCAAAACAAGCCGGCATTCACACCAGCCGCGGTGTATTAACCAATAAAGGCTTAGAAACCAACTTGGCAGATATCTATGCTGTCGGTGACTGTGCTGAAGTTAATGGTACCCTTCTGCCATACGTGATGCCGATCATGCAACAAGCACGTGCTTTGGCAAAAACCCTCAATGGTGAACATACCGCTGTGCATTATCCAGCCATGCCTGTAGCTGTTAAAACACCTGCTGCACCTTTAACTGTCCTTCCTGCGCCAATTGATGTCGAAACCCAATGGGAAACAGAAGAGCTTGAAGATGGCATGATTGCCCGTGCGATCGATCAAGATGGCGTATTACGTGGATTTGTACTGCTCGGTGCAACTGCTGGGAAGCAACGCTTAACTTTGACTAAGCAGGTTCCGGACTTGATTCCCGCTTCAGTTTAAGGTTTAAATACAAGGACGTCCTGATAATAATAGACGTCCTTTTTAAAGGAAAATAACAATGAATAGTGCCCTTCAGTTTAATATTTCACCTTATGCCTCTTTTATGCATGAAACTCGCGTTGAGTTAGGCAATGGCATTGAACTTCATGTCGAGGTGGGTGGTCATCCTGAAGATCCTGCAATCTTATTGATTATGGGACTCGGCGCACAAATGTTGTATTGGCCCGATTTCTTTTGTAAGTCCCTAATAGACCAAGGTTACCGTGTTATTCGCTTTGATAATCGTGATATAGGTCTATCCAGTAAAATTCGTAACCCAGGTCCACGTCTCAACACCTTTAAATTGATGGGACGTTTTGCCTTAGGTCTAGAGAATCAAGGTGCGCCCTATGATCTCTATGATATGGCAGACGATGTTGCACTGTTAATTGATCGTATGGGACTGGATAAAGTCCATATTTTAGGCGCTTCGATGGGCGGCATGATTGCTCAAATCGTGGCGGCACGCTATCCAGATAAAGTGCACAACTTAAGCTTACTTTTTACCAGTAACATCCACCCCTTACTTCCACCGCCATTTCCAAAGCAATTATTTAGTCTAATTGAAAAACCTGAATCTAACGATGAAGATGGCATTATTAACCATAGTCTGAAAGTTTTTAATATTATAGGCTCTCCAGGCTATATTAATCAGCTTGAAGCGATACAAACTGCACGTAAACTCTATAAACGGAGTTATTACCCAGCGGGTGTACTTCAACAGTTTTTAGCAATATTATGTACAGGTTCCCTGCTGCAGTTGGATAAACAAATTCAGCATAAAACCATTGTGGTTCATGGAGCTCGTGACCGTTTGCTGCCGCCAAGCCATGGTAAGGCCGTTGCAAAGGCTATTTCAGGTGCTAAATTTGAATTAATTGATGGAATGGGGCATGATATCCCACCGCATTTTATTCCATATCTTAGCGGTTTGTTTGCTGATCACTTTAAATCATAAATTAGGACACTATGGCTGCATTACCATCCTTAAGACAGCTGTCATATCTAGTAACACTGTCAGAAACGCTACACTTTACTGAAGCTGCGCGTCGTTCTTTTGTCACCCAGTCTACTTTGTCTGGCGGGATCATGGAACTTGAGCGTTTACTAGGTGGCGTATTGGTAGAACGCGACCGTCAAAACGTGCGTTTAACTCCTCTTGGTGAACAAGTTGTCGGAAGAGCTCGAGTTCTATTGGCAGATGCGCAAGACCTAATGCGTTTAAGTCGTGAAATGAGCGAACCTCTAACGGGTGATTTACATCTAGGGGTCATTCCTACTATTGCGCCATTTTTACTTGCACCATTATTAGAAGAAGTGCATAAGCAACTACCAAAAATTCAATTGCATTTACATGAAGCACAAAGTGAAAAAATTGTTGAGAAACTCGAGCACGGTAATCTAGATATCGTATTACTTGCTCTTCCTTTCGATACACGTAGCTTGAAAGTTGCAGAAGTAAACAAAGAAAAATTGTTCTTGGTGTACAACAAAGCTGACCAAAATGCAGCTCAAGCAAAATCGTTAGACGACTTAGATTTATCTCGTTTAATGTTGCTTGAAGAAGGCCATTGCTTACGTGATCATGCTTTGAGTGCTTGCCCAATTGGTGAGCGTAAAAATGACCATCGTTTAAAAGCAAGCTCATTGCCAACTTTGGTTGAAATGGTTTCCGCAGATTTAGGCTTTACCTTATTGCCTGAAATTGCAGTTCATACCAATATGATCAAAGCCAATGAAGATTTGGCTGTGAAAGAAATAGAAGCTAGTCCTACACGCACATTAGCATTGGTAACGCGTAAAAGTACGCCGCTTCAAAGTGAATTTGATGTATTGCTTCAAATCTTGCAGAAAATCACCAGTAATCTGCACTAATTCAATCCATGAATATTAAAGAGAGCCCTGTGCTCTCTTTTTTATTTTGCAGAAATGAATAATCCAGAAATAATAATATTGAGATGAATTTAAAATTGAAAATAAAAATATAGTATCTAGAAAAAAGAAAAGGCTAACCCAAATAGGTAGCCT
This sequence comes from Acinetobacter sp. YH01024, assembly GCF_013420195.1. Classification (NCBI taxonomy): domain Bacteria; kingdom Pseudomonadati; phylum Pseudomonadota; class Gammaproteobacteria; order Moraxellales; family Moraxellaceae; genus Acinetobacter; species Acinetobacter sp. YH01024. Next base: position 207 of record NZ_VOYQ01000011.1, on the reverse strand, counting down.
GATAAGGTAATATATGACTTGATGTATATCTCAATTCATCGCCTCGATAATATCTTCACACTAGCCAGATAAGTAAGAAGATTAGGGTGTGTTGACATTTACAGCCGATAAATTGAGCTAAAGAGGCAACCATATAAATATACAAGCTAAAGCAACAGCGCTTTGATAGTTACGTTTTAGCTTATCGTATCTTGTGGCAATTCCTCT
>NZ_VOYQ01000010.1:0-97086 GCF_013420195.1 Acinetobacter sp. YH01024 | reverse complement strand
TGTTCAAATGGCTATTCTACGTTTGATTGGTTTTGGAAAAAAAGAAGAATTTAAGAAAGTGCTAGCAATTTTAAGAAAGAAAAAGCCTGATAGGACAAGGATCCTATGAAATTTGTCGTGTACAGAGTCTGTGTTATAGCGTTTTAAAACATCAGACTGCCTATCAAAGAGATTATTTATTAGCCGAATAATCTCAAAACCTGATTGACTACCAAGACGGTATCTCAGGTCGCTGACTTCACATATATTAAAACTCATTCAGATTGGGTCTAAACCACATTTATTATTGATGTTTTTTCATGTGCAATTGTTGGCTGGAAAGTATCAACACGTAAGAATACAGATATGGTGCTTGATGCGCTGAGTTATGTATCGTCTTTTGAGCTTGAAGCAATGTACGATTATAAGATTAACCCGTTAGGTCAGGTGGCCTAACTTAAATAAAAAAGTCTCCGACAAACCCGGTACGGTTCATTCATTTCTTTCCTGAATATCTCCATATACACCATAACTACATTTTTTATTGCCAATCCCTCTGTCCGTTATAATTACAGTGAGTTCATTGATATTTGGAACAGCAAAAACTTGTGCTCTTATGTCCTTTTCGTTGGATACTGTTTCAAGTAAAACAGACCAACTATCATCATTATCTCCTGGCGGCTCAGTGATCTCAGCAGGAGATTCTATATCAAAGAAACGTCCATCAAATGGAGACGCTTTAAATGCCTTAATAACTCTATCCCTGAAAAACTGATCATGAGCATATAGTTCACTAAATGAAAAATTACATCCTGAAGGAAGACTCATATTTCCATCATCACTAATAATTAAATTATCTAAACATTTCTTAGAAACCATTTTTTTCAGACTACTTGTCTTGTTTTTACTAGGCTTTACTTCAGGTGCTATGCCTGCATAAGCATTACCACTTACATGAAGTGCCAAAGTCATACTAGATAGCAACAGTAAATTTTTAACGCCCTGTTTCCCTTTATTAAATTTCCCCATTTCAGCCCTCTTTTTTTGATATATGAATTTATTTCCTTAAATAAAATTATCTGTATTAAGGATAAAAATTACATATTATTAATGTATTAGTGAAGTTTGCACCCAAAACAGGTGCATCCTAACACGCACCTATTATAGGTGCAATGAATAATATTACTTTATCAATTCACTCAGATGAGTATGTTTGGCTGCGTAAGCTTTTCATTCAAAAGAGAAATGAACTCGGACTTTCCCAAAGGGCGCTGGCAGAGCGTTTAGGCATCATTTATTCATTTGTTGGGAAAGTGGAAACAGGTGATCGAAAATTAGATATTTTTGAATTTATTCATTATTGTGAAGCTTTAGAATTAGATGCGAATGAAATTGTCAGCCAACTCATTTTATTAAAAAATAAAAGCTAAAATTATTTCATTTTTTTATATGACCCCCTATAACTTGCCGTTAATCCTATAATTCTTAACACCCCCTGCACTCTCCCAACCTAATCATATATTCTTTTTAAACAAATTAAAAAATGGAGATTTGCAATTCAATTACAAATACCACGCTCAAAATTTTTCACTACCGTCAGTACGAATTATGTAGTAGAACCTAAAGAGCGCTTTGTAATACGGATAATCGAACAAATGACTAATAGCGAAAAGGTCTTAGCTAAAGCTGTTTTAGCAACAGCCAAAAAAATGGGGCTAACATATGATCAGCTTGCCATGATTCTTGGTATAGATTTATCAAGAACCAATATAGATTGCAGCAAACTTTCATTATTACAAAAAGAAATTGCTCTAAAACTTATACGTATAACAGTTGCTCTAGATTCTCTTATAGGTGGAGATATATCAATGATGCAACACTTTATGAAATCTCCAAATAAAATAACAAAAGGCATTCCATTGGATCAAATCCAGAATATTTCTGAGCTTGAGATTGTTTTACAATTTGTAGAAGGCCTCCAAGCTAAACCATAATATATGCAAGGCTTCATTACTTATAAACTTGAGTTATGGCCCGATCTAATTATTCAAGTGCAAGATATAAGAAACATCCTTTCTCAAGATAAGTATTCTAAAAGCGGTCATTTCAATTTTGGGCTTACAATTGAATGAATTTCGTATAAGAGATTTTATGTTAAAGACTTTCAATAGAGAGTACAGTGATAAAGCGATCATTTGGCTATTAAAATATAGTTAAATAATCGCTTTTTTATCGTTTACCTATAGGCTAGTGATAAAATTATTTCCGATCTAACCAAGATAAAAAACTAGGGCTAAGATTCAATTTAACTGCTGGAGTTAATAGTGAATAAAAAATGATTTACGAACAAGTTTTAATCAGTTTGCAGTATATAAAGCTCATTAAAATTTAATTTTTTCTTAAAATATAAATTAAGTAACTGATCAAGTTTCGCATAATCTATTATTTTTTTAAGATTTAAGGTAATTTGAAATATACTATACCAATCATCCATAGGTGAATTATCTCTCCATTTATCACCATATGAATCATCTCTTTCAACATTAATCACGATGTCCTTATAATCTGAAGATTCTTCTCGATCATCAACTATCGCAAAGAAAAATACCTGTTCTTTATTATGATTCACACATGATAATAGAGAATAAAAAGCATCTGGATCATTCCGTCTTGCATCATAATAATCTGATGAAAATTCCCAATTATTTATTTCATCTTTAGGAATATAAGCTTTCACAATATTTAAGATCATTAATCTAGCAGCACAATATTCATCATAATTAACATAATAATTATTAAAAGGATACTTTGGATGTTTTTTAAAAAAACTAATTATTTCTTCTGTTTTATATTTCATTTAAGCACTCTTTAGAATTAATCCTGTTCTGATATCAATATCAATTCGCCTTGAATCACCCATAACTCGATCTTGCTTATGAGTTCCATCAAAACTAAAACTCCATTTACTAACACCTACCCCACCTGGAGTATTTTTTGTCATCCAAGAAACTAAATTATTATATGCCGTTGTCGCCCCCCTTTCTCATAATCAACTTTCTGCCCTTTTTTCTTATCCGGACTATGACCTTTTAAACCTATCATTTGTACCCGAACTGATTTTGCATATAATTTACATAAAGTTAACGAAGGTGGAGCAGGTAAATCTACCCATGCTGAATTAGCCTCAGTTGCTGTAACAATCATCTGGTTTGTTTTTGCACCATTTTGTGCTTGAATTCGACCATTATGCTTTTGTTTATTACAATTAGAATTATTAGGATTACAAGTTCTATTTAACTTATCTCTTTCATCTTTAATATTTTGTAATGCTAGTGCTTTTTGATAATCAGAAATATTTCCTTTCTCTCTTTGTATTTGTTCCTCTGCTGTTTCTAATGCACTATTTAAAGCACCTGTAATAGTACTATCACCCAATGTAGATGGAGTTAATATACCGATCAATACTGCACCAACCGGATTAGTTCTCGCTCCAACTCTAGCAGCTTCACCCGCTTTTTCTATGGCTGTTCCCCATCCACCTAGACTACCAATATCTGCTGCTACTGCCATGTTTCTTTCTCCAAAGCAGCATAAAATTTTTGAGATTCAGAATTATTTAAGCAACTTTCTACAATTCCTGCTAAAACATCAATTCTTAAATACGGAGGCCATAATTTTTCTTCTAAAATACCTCTATTCCAATTATCATCATCTATATTGTTCTTATTTAAAATAAAACAAATTTCTCCATATACCGCACACCACTTATTATAGTCAGCATCTTCTTCCATTCCATTTAAATATTTCTTTACACGCCCCTGTGCAATAAATAAAAAATCAACACCTCTTTTTTCATCATTATTAAAATATTTTTCAGAAAAAAAAGGAAATTTCATTTTCAATCTATTCCAATTCCATAGAGCTAAATCTTCTTCACGGCTATTTGAAAATATATCAATCTGCTCTTGAGTAAACTTTATTGTCATATCAAAGACTCACTATATTATGCAAAGTACTATCGAATTCTTGATACCACCAATTACTAATTGGTTTTAATAAAACCATATAACTTTCATCATCTAACATTTTGTTAAGTATTTTAATAATTGCTGGATCATAAAATCTAAATAAAGCTAGCTCCTCACTAGGTAGCTCTGCCTGTAAAAAAGGCTGTAAATGTTGAATTAGTTGTTGTTTAGATAAAGAAGTTTCAATAATTGAAAACATCCCTATTGTTTCACCAACAACAAGTTTTTTTTGTAATAACTCACGGCTTTGTTGCACAAAGATTTGAAATACAAAGCCCCCCTAATTGAGCCAAATTTAAGGCGTAACTTGGGTAAGTGGTCGACCTAATTCCGTAAATCTGTTGAGGACTGCTACACGTGCATGAATTTCATTCACTTGGCTATCAAAACTCCTTGCACTGAGTTTATCCCCCAATAATTTGATGCAATGCATCTTAGTTTCGACCAAACTTCGGCAATGATAGCCGGACCATTTTTTCCATAATGTCCTGCCTAAACGTTTAACTGTTCGAAGTAATTCATTTCGCGCTAGCGAGCTGATCTTTGTATCTTTCCATGGTTTCGCATTTTTTCTAGGTGGAATCACCGCATGCGCTTGCCGATCTGCAATGACCTGACGGCATTGCTTGGTGTCATAAGCTCCATCGGTATAAACAGAGTCAATCTGCTCATCTTGTGGAATCTGATCGAGTAAATCACCAAGCACTTGTGAATCACTCACATTATTTGTAGTGAGTTGAATGGCGCGTATTTGAAGGGTTTCAGCATCTATACCAATATGAAGTTTACGCCATTGGCGACGATATTCAGGTCCATGTTTCTTCCTTTTCCATTCACCTTCACCTAAAAACTTTAGACCGGTAGAGTCTACCAGCAAGTTAAGCCCACCACTGCTTTTTTGATAATTAATCGCAATATCAATATGTTTTTGTCTTCTGCAAAGCGTACTGTAATCTAGTGCGGTCCAATTTAATCCACAAAGTTTAATCAGACTTTGCACAAAGCCAGTGACCATACGTAAAGATAGACGGAATAAGGATTTAATCATTAAGCAGCATTGGATAGCTGCGTCGGAGTAGGTTTGATTTCGCCCTTGTTTGCCTTTTGATGGAGCATACCATTGCGTAGCAGGATCAAACCAAATGGCAATATTTCCGCGACTCATGAGTGCTCGGTTATATGCGGGCCAATTGGTTGTGCGATAGATTTTGTGTATAGGCTTCTTCATTTGAAAATTATATCGCTGAAAAAGCCTTTACAGATAGGTTTGTGCAACAAAGCCCATGTGCAGAAACAATGCTTGAAATATTAAGACCTTATATACCTGAATTACCAATAGGGAAAGGGAAAACGGGAACGTATTATGTATATATTAGAGCAGTTACTCCTTACTGGCTTTTTGATGACTTTAAAAAAGCAGGAACACCATATAAAGTATTTCCAACAGATCCAAGTAAATATACGAAAGAAGATCCTAAAAAATTAATTAAAGAGTATGTTCCTGCAATGAATGATTTGGATTATATAAAATGGTAACTAAACATGCTTTATTGATATTATGTGTTTTTGCACTAATGGGTTGTCATGAAAAAGATAATCCTGCTGAGAACCATCAGAAGATAAATATTATTCCTAAAATTGAGAAACTTGTTATGACAAATGATGAATATGATAAAGAATATTTTGGATCTCTAAGAGATTGGATATCAGAAAATGATTTTTTGAAAATATCTGAGTATGTTATAAAAAAAGCAAAAGAAAATAATTTTCAGGATATTGATCCTGTTTTAGGAAAAAAAGAAAAAATGTATAGCAAGGATTTTAGCGATCCTTATATGTCTTATCATTATATTAATATTCCTAATTTATCTCAAACGGAAGTTTATTTGAAATATAAAAAAGATAATAATAAATTAACTTATATTTCTTTATCCTCTGGTGGACCAGTAAGCTTTATTTTGAAAAATTCAGATATAAATGTATTAAATGAATTAAAATTAAAACTATTGAAAAAAGAAAAGCTTAGTTACTCAAATCAACTAGCGGAATATCAACTGAGTGACGGAACTTTAAAGTATCAGGTAGTAGCAAAAAATACCCTAGATGATACAAGCTTACCTAAAGAATTCTATAGCTTTGATATATATATAGAATAGTTGAAAATAAAGTTTTGAGACTGTTCTAAATTTTGTGTAAATGCTTAATTTTAATTTATCATTAAAAGAATAATTACAAAAGGTACTTCACATAGAAAACAATATAAAGTCATTCGTAATTAAGTTGATTATTTTCAGTGGTTCTAAAGATTTCCTAAAATTAACATAATACACCTTATACGAAATAAAAAAAAAATGGGAGCTTTAATCTCCCATTTTTATTATATTTTTTAATATTTTAGGCGTGTTGTACTGTGAGTTTTAAGCCTAAAGCATTCACTACACGATTAATCGTATCAAAACGTGGTGCTGAATCCTGACGTAGGGCTTTGTAAAGTGCTTCACGTCCAATCCCTGCTTCTTTAGCGATTTGAGTCATGCCACGAGCTTTAGCAATTACGCCAAGGGCATGAGCTAATTCAGCTGGATCATTTTCTTCAAGAACTATGTTGAGATACATCACAATGTCTTCTTCAGTTTTGAGTGACTCAGCCATATCAAAACTTGGTAAATCAGCGACTTTAACCATTTTAATCCTCCAATGTTTTCGATAATTTGACTGCACGATCGATGTCTTGTTGTTGAGTTGATTTATCTCCTCCACCAAGCATTACAATCACTACGTCACCATGTTGGATGTAATACATCCTCCATCCGGAACCGAAGAATTCTCTCATTTCCCAAACGCCATCCTGGAGAGGTTTAATATCTCCCCAATTTCCACGTTGAACCTTATCTAATCGACGATTCAGGCGGATACGAGTCATATTGTCTTTAATGCCATCTAACCATTCATCAAATTCTGGCAGACGTTTAATTTCAATCATGAGTATTCCTTCTCTTCTCACCATATTGTATTCGATCGAATACAATATGCAAGTAATCTATACGAACATCCATTAATTTCGTATAACAGCCATTATGTTAAATCCCCTCATTCCAAGCTTTATCTAAACTTTTCAAATTATTGTATGCTTCTTCAAAATTATTTAATTTAAATGTTAAAACAGGAGATGAAAAAGGTTTTTCCCAAACTACGGATGTTACAAGGTCATGCATATTGTCCCATGCTACCCCAAATCGAATCCATTGAACCTCTGATTCAGTCACGATCTGTTCAATCATAATTACATTACAGACAAGATCTAAATCATCAGGACAAATTAAAATTGGTATGACAGTTGATACTGCACCATATTCAGAAGTTTCGGGTTTTAATAGTTTCCATGCATTACTCAAAGGAACGCTATTTTCAAAGTCATATAGCCAACCCTGTGCTGGAACGGAAGATTTTGCATCTTTAAAACTAGTGTTTTTACTTATCCATATATTTAATGGAAGCCCATCAATAGCAAAAATAGGAAATGGTTTAGTGTTTCCACTTCCATCCTGAATACATCCTTTGATAGGGTGTTCATTTAATAATGTTGCTGAAATTAAGTTCATATATTTTTTAAATACTTTAAAGATTTCCTAAAATTAACATAATAGAGCTTATACGAAATGCTTTTTGAAATATCATTGTTTTTCATATAGTTAAAAATTTTTCACCCCCCTGAAAAACAACAAAAAACCGACTTGGAAACAAGTCGGTTTCTTTTTGAGCAATTTTGATACTTCTTGCCAATAAAATTGATCAATATTTAATCAATTTGTCATTTTTCTCTGCGTTATCAAGACAGCGCTGGCTTAAATTATCCCCAATTTCTGCGGACAACTCTTGGGATAAAAATCCACCAATTTTGTACGCTTTGGCTCACACCAATTCCGGCCCTTTGCGCCTATACGATCTGGCTGCAATTTCCTATGATGGATTCATCAGGAACAGGAAGTTCCACACAATAATAAGAACATAGATACGCACAAGGACTGTAAGGTACGACAGGAGTTATACCGAGCGAACCAATACGAAAAAGCCCAACAGGATGTTGGGCTTTTTTATGTCTTGAATCTGGATTTCGTATAAGAGATTTTATGTTAAGTGTATTTTTATATCTATAAAAAACTTTCCATATAAATGATTTATATGAAATATATGTGATAATTTGAATCTTAAAAGTATCAGAGAAGATAAAGTGGGAAAAAGTCTAAATTTAGCAAATTCAATTTTCGCAGGCTTTAATGATAAAAACGGATTAATGATTTGTGGTTATGAATGGGGTGAAGAATCACAAAGTAAGGGGCAAGAAGTTATAATAGATATGACTAAAGAATGTACCTTTTCTAATAAATCATTGCGATATGGTGATGTTGCTAAGACATGGATTAAATACGATAAAAGAATTAGAACTTGGTTTTCTATGTGGGGGCATCCTCTAAATGAGGAAGGCTTAGGCGATGCTTTCGACAAAATGATTGTACAAACTAATTGGGCTGTAGAATCAAAAAAATCTCGTTCTGCAATTCCTTTCTACAAACAAGATGAAAATGTTGATAATTTTATAGCACATATAGAAGAACTTAGACCTAAAGTAATTCTGTTTATGGGAAGTGAGCTTTTAACTAAGGTACTAAAATTTTATAAAGTAAGGGATAAATTCACTCCAATTATGGGCAATGAAATTGAAAAATTGCAAACATTAAGAATGCCTGATTATCATGGCTCATTGGCTTATATCAATAAATTTGAAAACTGCACTGTAGTTGGGTTGCCACATCCTTCTAGTGGTCGTGGAATTACAAATGAGTATATTGAATTCTGTGGATCTGAATTAAATCCTATTATTTCTCAATTTAAAAAAGATCGCGGTATTGCATAAAATTTATGAAAAAAGTCCATCTCATCCAAGCAGATATAACAGCTTTTGCTGTACATGCCATCGTTAACTCAGCAAATAAATCTTTGCTTGGTGGTGGGGGACTTGATTATGTGATTCATAAAAAAGCTGGACCATTGATGAAAGAAGAATGTGTTCGTCTAAATCAAGAAAAAGGTGGATGCCCTACAGGTCAAGCAGAAGTAACAACAGCAGGTAATCTGCCTGCTAAATACCTTATTCATGCGGTTGGACCACGATGGTTAGATGGCGAACACAATGAGCCACAATTGCTTTGTGATGCTTATAGTAATGCACTATTCAAAGCTAATGAAATTCATGCACTCACTGTTTCTTTTCCATGTATTAGTACAGGTGTTTATGGTTTTCCACCTCAAAAGGCTGCTGAAATTGCGATTGGCACTATACTCTCTATGTTGCCTCAATATGATCATGTTGCAGAAGTATTTTTTATCTGCCGAGAGGATGAAAATTATTTAATTTATAAGAATCTTTTATCGAATATCGATGATCCAAATATTCAGATTCTGATTTCTTAGTTTAAATTATCGAAAGCTCGTATAAGAATTCAGCCACAATTTTGGCTAATAATTCATGTTCTTCTTGTGATTCAACAATATCGACCATCAAATCATCTAAACCTGTTTGTTCCTGAATGGTAACACCTTGAATTTCGAGATAAGTCAGCATTACAGCTAAACCAGTTCTTTTATTACCATCAACAAAAGCATGACCTTTTGAGATAGCTATACCAAACCATGCTGCGATCTCAAAAATGTCGCTTACATTACTGTAATACATTTGCTGATCTATACGGCTTAATACGCTTTCTAGCTTTTCAATATGACAGCCTATTCGCCCTACGCCAGTTTGTAATAGGATCTCATCATGCACAGCAATGACGAATGTTGAGCTAATCAAACTCATTTATAAGCAAGCTCTTGGATTTCAGCTTTATGCTGATTAATGACTCGTTTTGCACTATGCATCACAACACGTTTAGTCGCTTCGTCATTGCTAAATTGGATTGGTAATACTTGACCCGAAACCTTTTCACGATTTGAAATTTGATCAAGGCTATAGTCTTTTAAACGCTTTCTCATCTTCATACCCCTATTAAAAGAGAATTTCATTTTAGCCTAAATTAAACAATTAAGTACGATAGTGAGGATCTTTTCTTGGAATAGCATTTTCTGAATCTATATCAAAGAAATCATAAATTTTAGTGGCTGTTACTGTGTTAAATAATTTTTTGTCCATATACACGATTGCTTTTCCTTTATTTGTGTCGAAAATTACCCTACCCCTTGGAATCTGTTCATATTCATAATGACGTAGTTCTGGGTATACACTTTGCATATTTTTCCAATAATCGACATGTGTATATGGACTATCAATTAAGCCTATTGAATCTGCATCATTTAAATTGAATGGATGAGCTATGCCGATAACTTGCTTTTGCAAAAACCAAAAGATTCCTATTTTCATTTTTCATCAACTGATTAATTTCCCTAAAATTAACATAATACACGTTATACGAATCTAAAAATGGGAGCCTTAAGCTCCCATTTTTTAAGTAATTTTTTAAATAAGACTTGGATGAGCATCTAAAATTCGAATCAATGTAGCTGCTGGTCCAGTTGGATAGCGTCGTCCCTGTTCCCAATTTTGCAGGGTACGAGGACTAATATGCAGACGTGCAGCAAACTCATTTTGGCTCAAGCCTGTTTTTTCACGTACTTCTTTAATATCTGGTAGTTCGAGTTCTGTAACTCGACTTGCTTTAACTTCTTTACGTTTGATAGCTCCAGCTTCTTTGATTGAAGCAACCAAGTCATCAAATAAGTTGTTATCCATGAAATTGCTCCTTCACGAGTTGGCGCAGAATGGCTGTTTCCTTATCTGTTAAATTATCTTTCACTGATTTTGGATAAGCCACTAAGAAAAATATCTGATCATCCTCGGTGACCCAATAATAAATCACCCGAATGCCACCACTTTTTCCTTTGTTACCTTGAGCACAACGTACTTTGCGAATACCACCGCCATTCTTGATTAGATCACCTCTATCAGGCTGTACCAAAAGATCTTCCTGAAGTTGACGATATTCCTCATCAGATACAAGGTCTTTAATTTGCTTGGTAAAGATGCTGGTTTCAATAAATAACATGGACTCTTTGTACGTCAATGGCGTACTTGTATTTTAGCAGTTTCCATAACAAAAAACGAGAGTTGTCCGCTCTCATTCCGAATAATGCCCATCATGCTAAATAAAAGGATATTCAGAAAAATATAGATGTAAAATTATGGCCAAGAAAAGTTATTTGAGTTGTTATATGAGCGTTACTGTTACTCAGCAAAAAGATATTGATAAGGTTTTGAAGAAATACCCTGATTGCTGTTCAATCTGTAAAGATCATTTTGATGATGAAGATTTGACATATACAGTTTTTGGATATGACAAAAATCAACGTATGCAAATCGTTTCAGGTTGTTGTATTGATGAGATATCAGACGTAGTGCTTCTAGGCTTATGTGGTTGTTATGACCCAAATGACATACAGAATTTAATGAAAGAGCATCCTCTAGTAGGTTAATTCTTTAAGGTGAGCTTGAAGACTTTCTAAAATTAACATAATGGGCGTTATTCGGTTATTTATTGCTGATCTAAAATTTGTAAAAGAGAGTCTGGCTTAATTTAGACAGCTCTTTACTATATTTATTGAAGGTTTTTTATGAAGCACTTAGGATTTGTAGGAAAAAGTACTGAATATTTAGGGTATACCCATGTTGAAATTATCAATAGCTCATTACGCTTATCTTTCAATATTCCATCAACAAAAGATCTAGAAGAAACCTTTAAAAAGATGGTCGAAAATAACTATGATTTACTCATGGAAACATCAGCAGAAATCGAGTTCGAATTAGAAAGTGAAACGCTAGCAAAGATAGAAACCATCATAAAAGAAAAAGGGATTGAACTTGATGAGTTTGTTCAAAATGCGCTGATTAAACTTATCAACCAAAATGAATTGGCTAAGACTGATTAGATCTTAAATGCAGGCAATAAAAAAGCCCGACATCCTGTCGGGCTTTTTCGTATTGGTTCGCTTGGCTTGACTCCTGTCGTGCCGCCGATCCTTGTGCGATTATTTATTTTTATTCTGCGGAACGTCCTGTTCTCTTATGACTTCATGATATTGAATACAAGGGATTGTGAATATCCGCAAAACCCCTAAATTCATGTGCGCTCAGGCGTACACAATTGGTGGATTTTTATCCCGAGAGTTGTCCGCAGAAATTGGGGATTATTTCTGAACTGTGACCCTTAAGAAATCAAGAAAAAACGCAAAAATGAATATTTTTTGATCAATTTTATTGGCTAAAAGTTACAGTTTTGCTTAAAAAGAAACCGACTTGTTTCCAAGTCGGTTTTTTGTTGTTTTTTAGGGGGATGAAAATTTTTTAACTTTATGAAAAACAAGGATATTTTAAAAAGCTTGTTTCGTATAAGCTCTATTATGTTAAATAGAATCCTATTTAGTTGAATATTCATGCTTATAAGTGGTGTGTAAATCTTAAGTGAGAAAATCACTTTTATTTCAGCACACGTCAGATGCCGTGATCGCAGAAATTACCGAATTTTTGCATCATCATTTTGATCTCAATCATGTGACTGTACAGCTAGAATCAATCGATTATGCTGAACATTGTGAGATGAACCATAAATATCATGTTTCATAGACATCTGACATTTAGTAGTACGTGAAGAAACCCTATATTTTGTATCGTCCATCCTAAGTGGTTTTAGATATTCCTTTGGCACAGTTAGGTACTTTTTTTAAAGAAGATGGAAAATTCATTATTGGGGAAAATGGTAAGTATTTAAAATAAAAACATAATTTATTGTGAAGGCCCTGAAAAATGGTTTTTTTTATTTCCCATGTCACATTGACAATAATCAATATGATTTACATACTGGTTACATTAGAGCCATTTAAGGATAGTGTAGATTGAACAATCTTCAGGCCTGTAATTTATATAAAGCTTTAACCGATGAAACGCGGGTTAAAATTTTACAAACACTGCATTCAGGTGAATGTTGTGCCTGTGAACTATTGAAAAATTTATCAATTACGCAATCTACGCTCTCCCATCATATGAAGTGTCTGACTGAATTAGGTCTAGTCAAGGGAAGAAAAGATGGACGCTGGATGCGTTATTCACTAAATATCCCTTGTACCGAACAGCTCTATTCATTCACTAAAACACTTTTAGTCGGCCAAGGTTAGGGGGATTTAAATGGACAGTATTATTGCAATCTTTGCATGGTTAAATAGCGTCCTGTTGAAAATGACATGGCTATCAGATGGAGTTGCCTGGTTCGTTGAAAATATCTTAGGTTTATCGATTGCCACGCAAGTCGGTGGCAGCGTGCATTTTTTTATCTATGATGTCATTAAAATTTTTATACTTTTAAGTGTCCTGATCTATTCACTGTCGTATATCCAGAGCTATTTCCCTCCAGAACGAACCCGACAAATTCTGGGACGCATGAAAGGGATTAAAGCCAATATCATGGGTGCCTTACTGGGAACCATTACCCCATTTTGTTCATGTTCATCTATTCCTATCTTTATTGGTTTTACTCGGGCCGGTTTACCTGTCGGCGTAACATTCTCTTTTTTGATTTCCTCTCCTTTGGTCGATTTAGCTTCCATTATTTTACTCGCGAGTATCTTCAACTGGAAAATTGCCATGATCTACGTGGTACTTGGTCTGATTCTGGCAGTCCTAGGTGGTTCACTCATCAGCTTTTTCAAAATGGAAAGGTATGTCGCTGAATTTGTAACGCACAATAATGCGGTGCAAGATGATGAAAATTTTAAAATGTCCGCGAAAGAGCGTCGCGAATTTGCCTGGGAGCAGGTGGTCGAAATCTTCCGGAAAGTTTGGATCTATGTCTTGATCGGTGTCGGTATTGGTGCTGCGATTCATAACTGGATTCCAACGCAGTGGATTACTGCCTTATTAGGGCAAGACCATTGGTATTCAGTGCTTGTTGCGACTGTGGTCGGCATGCCGATGTACGCAGATATATTTGGATCTTTACCTATCGCAGAAGCATTGGTAGCTAAAGGTGTGGGCTTAGGTACAGTTTTGGCCTTTATGATGGCGGTGACAGCGCTTTCTCTGCCATCGTTAATTTTGTTAAAACAGGTCGTGAAGAAACAATTGCTCAGCCTTTTTGTCGCGATTGTTTTTGTTGGTGTTTTAATCATTGGATATAGTCTAAATTTAGTTGGTCAGTTCTTTATATAAAAAAGCAGTCTCAGGAGATTAGAAATGCAGATTAAAGTTATGGGTACAGGTTGTCATAAATGTAAGGCTTTACTAGCAGCGACAGAAGAAGCAGTGAAAAGCAGTGGGGTACAAGCTGAAATTGAGTATGTCACGGACATAATTAAGATTGCTGAAACAGGTTTGATGAGTACGCCTGGTCTAGTCATTAATGATAAAATTGTCTCAAGCGGTAAAGTATTAGAAGCTCCAGCAATAGCTGAGTTAATTGAAAAAAATAAGTAAATTGAGTTATTGAAATTTAATATAAAAAACCAGTTGCTCCGGCAACTGGTTTTTTATATTAAAGAAAAATGAAAGGGGAAAGGGCTTTGAATCATAAACAGAATGAAACGGATGTGATCATTATCGGTGGTGGGCAGGCTGCTTTATCTACGGCTTATTTTTTAAAGCGAAAAAAAATACCATTCATTATTTTAGATGATCAAAATCAAGCAGGTGGAGCCTGGTTACATGCCTGGAATTCTTTGCGTCTATTTTCACCGAATAGCTGGAGTTCCTTACCAGGTTGGGTTATGCCGAATACAGAACAAACGTATCCGACCAAGAAAGAAGTTATTGAATACTTGCAGCAATATGAGCAGCGTTACCACTTTCCGATTATTCGTCCTATATATGTTGATCACGTCAAAAGCGAAGGAGAGGCATTGAGTGTGCATGCAGGTGAACAGTTATGGAAAGCCAAGGCTGTAGTCAGTGCAACGGGCACCTGGAGTCATCCTTATATCCCATCTTACCCGGGCCAAGAAAATTTTAAAGGGCTGAAATTACACTCCGCCCATTATCAAAATGCAGAACCGTTTAAAGATAAGCACGTCATGATTATCGGTGGTGGAAATTCCGGAGCACAAATTTTGGCTGAAGTTTCCCAAGTGGCAGACACTCTTTGGATCACGCCAACACCTCCTCAATTTTTAGCAGATGATGTTGATGGCCGTATACTATTTTTACGTGCGACAGAGCGTTTAAAGGCAAAATTAGAAGGCGGCACAATAGATCAGCCTGTTGGCGGTCTAGGTGATATTGTCATGATTGATTCAGTCAAAGATGCACGTTCACGAGGAGTTTTACATAGTGAGCGCCCGTTTTCGGCTTTTACAGAAGATGGCGTGATTTGGGAAGATGGATCTTTTCAACAGGTTGATGCAGTGATTTGGTGTACTGGATTTAAAGCGACTTTAGACCATTTAAAGCCACTTGGAATAGTAGAGGAAAATAATACGATACTGGTTGAAGGAACAAGATCAGTAAAACAACCCAACCTATGGTTAGTAGGATATGGTGAATGGACTGGACCTGGTTCAGCAACGCTGGTGGGTGTTTCAAGGACCGCGAGAACAACTGCTGAGGAAATTTCCGAATTTCTGGATTAAAATTTTGACCTATTTGTCTTGAGCAAGAAATAGCACAACAAATGGCAAATAAAACTCGTTATTTGGGTGCTATTTTTGTGGGCAAAATAAAAAGTTAAAAAATCAGTAGAAACCCGGCTTGGAAACAAGTCGGTTTTTTGGGTTTTCGCCACCGATTTTTTATAACATAACCTTTTGAAATATAACACTATTTATTTTGATGCGAAGTATGATTTTAATTTCCTGTTGGAAAGCCATGAGACATCCATTGTATGCCCCATAAAATAATTAGAATTAAAATTACGAAAAAGATAATTTCTAATTTTTTCATTTTTAAAGTTCTACTAAAATTAACATAATACACCTTATACGAAATTAAAATAAAAAATGGAGCCTAAAGCTCCATTTTTTAATAACTTTTTTTAAATTGCTAAGCGTAAATTCAGTGCTTTTACAACTTTAATCACAGTATCAAAACTAGGGTTAACATCACCAGAAAGTGCTTTATAAAGACTTTCTCGGCCTAAGCCTGTATCTCGTGATAATTGAGCCATTCCTTTAGCTTTTGCAATGTTACCTAAAGCCTTTGCAATGAATGCGGCATCGCCATTAGATTCTTCAATACATGCTTGTAAGTAAGCCTGCATATCATTCTCTGTTTTAAGATGCTCAGCACTGTCCCATTTGCGAAGTTTAATAGCCATTTATAGCTCCTCCTCTAAATCTTGTGCCAATTGCAGGGCAAGTTTTATATCTTTACTTTGCGTAGACTTATCTCCGCCTGCTAAAAGAATAACAACCCTTTGCCCTTGCTTGCAGTAATAAATCCTATAGCCTGGCCCAAAGAAGAAACGTAATTCAGAAACACCTTCACCGACCGGCTCAGTATCTCCAAAGTTTCCATCTTCAACCCGATCAATTCGGACTTGTATGCGTCTTTTTGCCTGCTGGTCTTTTAACTTGGTGAACCAGTCATCAAAGACTTCAGTGGTATATATTGAGTACATAAGTAGAATGTATCCTATAGGATACATTTATGCAAGAAATAAACTTGATATTTGGGGCTCGAAACGGTGAATTTCGTATAACAGCCATTATGTTAAATGGAGAGAAAATTAGTCTAAAATTCTTATATATTCTTTTTGTACCCCAGTTAAGATACTCACAAGTTGTTTCTTTAAATTATCAGCATCTTCTTTATAATCAGTATTCCAATCATTCCATTCAGTTGGTCTGTTAGCTAAATCCCAATCGCATAAAGCTAACCCATTTATTACTTCCATATCGAAAATTAAAGTACCTAATTGCTCCTGCATTTCTATAGGGAAATTATCTTTAAAACCATCGTAAATATTTTCAACATTTTTCGTAAATTCAGCATAGTGGTAATGAGTTTCTGTGGGTCTCGAATAGTTCTGTACAAATTCTAAAAGTTCATTCATTTTATTTTCCCTTACCATCAATTTTCCCATGCGATACTGTAACCACATCGCCTCGTTTATTAGTTACCACTGTGACTGATGGTTTTGCTGCAACTCGTGGTGTGCCACTATTTTCTCCACCTGCTCTACCCATGAAAAAATTTATCAATGGTGTATTAATAGAAACAGCATTCCAAAATCAATTTAATGATCATAGGAATAACGTAAATTGAAGAAAAAAATTGGAATTTTTATCATCCTTATAGGCCTAATTATGGTAATAGCTGCTAATTTTGAAAAGAAGGCAGAGTAAAACTTCTATAAAAATTTTTATTAAAAAATTTAATAATTTATATTACATTTCTTCAAGTAATATAACACCCAGTATTGAAGCTATTTCAGAAAATTCCTTTAAAGACATAGATGCTTTCAAGAGTAATAAGCATGACATTAAGATGTTAGGCTATCTAGATAAGCCTTAATTATTATGTTTACCTTAAGTCTAATTTATGAATTTTTTTATAAATGCTTAATATTAATTTCCTGTTGGAAAGCCATGAAACATCCATTGTATTCCCAATAAGATTACTAAAATGAGGATCACCCAAACAATAATCTTTAACATATACATTTTGTAAGTTTTCCTAAAATTAACATAATACACGTTATACGAAATTCTTGAAATTTTCCTATAAGAATCAATATCTTAGTCAAAGCCGTTCCAGGGTTCAGCGCACTGGAACGGCTTTTTTGTGATTTTTCACGTTCCACGCCTGTTCTTTAATCAAAGTTCCACATCTTTGTGTAGTTTCATTTAACCCTAAAGCAGAAAAAAATGTCCAGATAAAACAAGAATAGATGTCCAAGTAATTATTGATTTTGCATCAAGAGACAGGTTAGCCTAATTCTAAAAAGTATTGAAAATACTATACACATATGAGCTCCATTCAAATAATTTAAGGCAAAATCGAACCTTATTAATTCAATAATATTCAAAAATCACTATAAAAAAGTTTGCTATATAGCGAATATTTGCCATAATTTATAAAAAGTTCGCTATATAGCAAACAAATTTCTAAGGTTAAAATTGATATGGCTACAAGAGAAGAAATAGGTAAAGAAATACGTTTGGCAAGAAAAGCTCTGGGCTATACACAGAAAAATCTTTCAGAAAAAACGAACATCAATAAAACAACAATTTCAGAGATAGAAAATGGCCACTTTACAGGCTCATTTAGCATATTTGAATGTGTACTTAATGCAGTAGGCCTGCAATTTGAAGTGGATAAAAAGAAGTATAAATTTCCGCAGTGGGATGAAATTGAAACAATGTTTGCGGAAGATGATGAATAAAAGTTTAGCGGCTTAGATTATCAGTCGAAGTGCAACAAAGATGAATTTTTAGATAAGAAAGTAGAAAGGCTATATTTATACGTCTTACGCCAAAAGGCAAAATAGAAATCGTAATTCCAGATCGTATAGCCTCAACACCAAATTATACCAATCAGTAAAACCCCCTTAGATTCAGTATGTATGTGTCGGTTATTATTGTTGATTATCACAATAATTTTAGTGACCAAAAACCAAAGTACCTCACCCTACTTTAAGTTACACTACATAAAATAAAGACTTTATATAATTGTTATATATAGGATTTATTAAAATACAATTTATGTAATTCGAGGTATTTTATGTCGGTGACTATTGCCAAGGTTGGGGTCGGGAGTTCGAGTCTCCTTTCCCGCTCCAAATTCAAAAAGCCCTCATCGAAAGATGGGGGCTTTTTTATCTATCGCTTACACCAATCAAAATCAATCTATATTTATTCAGTATGTGGAACATGGTTTGAGTCAGGTTCCACAAATATGAATAAAAATTAAAATTGCGTTAATAGGTCACACGGACATAATCACGATATTCAGGTTTCCAGAAATTCGCTTCAATCGCATGTTCTAGTACTTCAACGCTGACATTTGGCGCAACACCATCAGCAATCGCAGCCAACGCGACTTTCAATGCAATTTTCTTCGAAATATCCTGTAAATAATCCAAACTTGGCAATAAATCCGCATTTGGATCTGCCAATTTTGGTGAACAGTCTGCCAACGCCGTACTAGATGCCATCAGCATATTTTCCGTCACACGTTTCGCCCCAGATGCAATCACACCGAGACCAATCCCCGGGAAAATATAGGAATTATTACACTGTGAAATCTGATGAATCTTGCCATGATAATTCACTGGTGCAAATGGACTGCCAGTCGCAATCAGGGCCTTACCTTTGGTCCACTCGATAATATCTGCAGGCACCGCTTCGACACGCGATGTCGGATTAGACAATGGCAACACAATAGGCTGTTCACAATTCGCAGCCATCGTTTCAATGACCTCTTGGCTAAACAGTCCCGGTTGTCCCGAAACCCCAATCAATACAGTCGGTTTGGCATGTGTGACCACATCCAACAGTGAAATCATAGATTCGGCATCAGCCCAATGTGCAACATTGTCTGTAGATTGGGCAAGTTTGCGTTGGAAATCTAAAAGATTCGGCTGATTTTCAGTAATTAAACCAAAGCGATCGACCATAAACACCCGCGCACGCGCTTGAGCATCGGTTAAACCTTCCGCCACCATTTGCTTGATGATCTGCTCTGCAATCCCGCAACCTGCTGAACCTGCACCTAAGAATGTGACGATTTGATCTTTGAGCTGCTTGCCTGCTGCACGTGATGCCGCAATTAAACTTCCGACAGACACCGCTGCTGTTCCTTGAATATCATCATTAAAGCAGCAAATTTTATCGCGATATTTTTCCAATAAAGGCATCGCATTTTTTTGTGCAAAGTCTTCAAATTGAATCAGCGCTTTAGGCCAACGTTGTTGTATGGCTTTAATCACGTCATCGACAAATTGATAATATTCTTCACCGCTGATACGAGGCTGACTCCAACCCATATAAATCGGGTCATTCAACAGCTGTTGGTTATTGGTTCCGACATCTAAAGTAATCGGCAATGTATAAGCTGGACTGATGCCACCACACGCGGTGTACAGCGACAACTTACCAATCGGAATCCCCATCCCCCCAATCCCTTGGTCACCAAGACCAAGAATACGTTCACCGTCCGTAATAACGATCACTTTCACGTTCTTTTTATTCACGTTATGAATAATTTGGTCGATATGATCACGATCAGGATATGAAATAAAAATCCCACGATGACGACGGTAAATATCTGAAAAGCGCTGACAAGCTTCACCCACTGTTGGTGTATAGATGATCGGCATCATCTCACTAAGGTGGTTTTCAATTAAGTGATAGAACAATGTTTCATTGGTGTCTTGAATATTGCGCAGGTAAATATGCTTATTGATATCACTATTAAATGCACAATATTGCTGATAAGAACGCTGACTTTGCTCTTCAATGCTTTCTGTGACGTGTGGAATTAAACCGTGCAAATTAAAGCTCTTACGTTCATCTTCATTAAACGCAGAGCCTTTATTTAAAAGTGGGAGTTCTAAAAGTGTATTTCCGGCATAAGGAATATATAAAGGACGTTTCGTTTTCAAATTTTCACTAGGCATTATTTAACTCGTTTAATTAATCTTTTGTTTCGCACTGCAAAAAGCGAAATGTACAAAAGTGACTATCTCGTTATTTGTTATAGCCTATCCTGATTCGAGCGCTTTGGGGCATTTAGTAAATTGATAGTAGTTTTAGTTAGATTTTATAATCTGATAACTCGATCATGTATTTAGTCATTGCAACGCCTATTTTGGCTTAAACGTATACGACTTTTAGCGAATCTCAGAAAATAGCAAAAATAATTAATGATTAAATTTCAATCAATTAAATAAGTTCAATACAAAGCCCTAAATTTGGTAGGTCTTTGGTAGGTGTGAATTTAAAACATCCCTCGCAATACTCAGTTTAGGTGAGTATCACCCATAACAAATGACAATGAATGGTAGAAGGAATCGCACCATGGCTTTTAAAAATATTGCAGATCAAACAAACGGTTTTTACATCCCTTGTGTTTCACTTTTTGGCCCCGGCTGTGCTAAAGAAATTGGTGCAAAGGCGCAAAATCTTGGCGCAAAGAAAGCGCTTATCGTGACCGATGCCGGTCTATACAAATTTGGTGTGGCAGACACCATTGCCGCATATTTAACTGAAGCTGGCGTAGAAAGTCATATATTCCCAGGCGCAGAACCCAACCCAACTGACACCAACGTACATAGCGGTGTAGATGCCTACAATGACAATGGCTGTGATTTTATTGTCTCTCTCGGCGGCGGCTCTTCTCATGACTGTGCCAAAGGCATTGGCTTAGTGACTGCGGGTGGTGGCCATATTCGTGACTATGAAGGCATCGATAAAAGCACAGTCCCAATGACTCCGCTGATTGCGATTAATACCACTGCTGGTACAGCATCTGAAATGACCCGTTTCTGTATCATTACCAATACTGAAACCCATGTAAAAATGGCCATTGTCGATTGGCGTTGTACCCCTCTTATCGCCATTGATGACCCGAAGCTGATGATTGCGAAACCTGCGGCATTAACTGCTGCAACTGGTATGGATGCATTAACACATGCGGTCGAAGCTTATGTTTCTACAGCAGCCAATCCTATTACCGATGCTTGTGCTGAAAAAGCCATTTCAATGATCAGTGAATGGCTCAGCCCTGCCGTCGCCAATGGCGAAAACCTAGAAGCACGTGATGCGATGAGCTATGCACAGTACTTAGCAGGGATGGCATTTAACAATGCATCTTTAGGTTATGTCCACGCGATGGCGCACCAACTCGGCGGCTTCTACAACTTGCCACATGGCGTATGTAATGCCGTGCTGTTACCACACGTTTGCGAATTTAACCTGATTGCCTGCCCTGACCGCTATGCACGTATCGCGCAGCTCATGGGTGTGCCAACCGACGGTTTAACGGTGACTGAAGCAGCTTATGCAGCGATCGCAGCAATCCGTGAACTGTCTGCTTCGATTGGCATTCCATCGAGCCTTTCTGAACTCGGTGTGAAAGAACAAGACCTCAGCATCATGTCTGAAAATGCACAAAAAGATGCCTGTATGCTCACCAACCCACGTAAAGCGACTCATGCTCAAGTGGTTGATATTTTCAAGGCAGCGCTTAAAGCCAATACCTCTGTGGTCGACTTCAAAGCGGCCGTTTAAGTTAAGCCCTTAAAGGTCTTCATGTTTAAGTGACCTAAGTGCCTACATTACCCTTTGAGTTTAGTGATGTAGGTCAACTGAATCCATTTCACCTTTTATTTCAGGAAAGCGACCATAGATTGGTTGCTTTCATACTGAGGTCACTCTTTTTTAGTCCGTAAAAAAGCATCGATTATTCATTTGACAAAAGCTCATGGCTCATCAAGGATAAAGTATAATGTCCAATAATATTGATGAGTATAATAATGAGCCATTCACATATTCAGTATCAGCCTGACATTTTGGGCGCAGGCTATGAACAAGCCACGCTGACCTTCCCGGATGATTATGAAGGCCCAGTGGTTGCCACACTGGTTCGCAAAAAAGCCACAGCTCCCACCTCCAAAGCGGTGCTCTATATCCATGGATTTATCGATTATTTTTTCCAAACTGAAATGGCCGAACGCTTTAATCAGCACGGTTTCGACTTTTATGCCTTAGATTTAAGAAAATATGGTCGCTCAATCCGCCCGCATCAAAAATACTATAATGTGCATGCACTGTCTGAATACGATGCCGAAATAGATCAAGCCCTAACGATCATTGCAGATGAAGGTCATGATGCCTTACTGCTTTGTGGTCATTCAACCGGTGGATTAACCACCACTTTGTATGCGGCACATCATCAAAATCATCCTTTAATTCAAGCCCTTTGGGTTAACAGCCCATTTTATGATTTCAACATGAATCCAGTGAAACGCGCACTGGGTATTCCACAGCTGAGTAAATTGGCAAAAACCTTTCCCAATTTAAAATTTCCGAGTGAACTGAATAAATGGTACACCGCCAGCTTACACCATGAACTCAAGGGTGAATGGGACTTCAATTTAGACTGGAAAAAGACCCGCTATCCAATGGTGTATTTAAGTTTCGTGCGGACAATTTATGAGGCTCAAAAAGAGATTCATCGAGGTATCAGCCTAGATGTACCGGTCTTGGTCATGCACTCGCATCAAACTAAAAATCCCAAAAAATGGGGTAAAGCAGCGCAGACCAGTGATGTGATTTTAGGTGTAAAAGACATCCAAAAATATGCCAAGAAAATTCAGGGCGATGTCACCATTCAAAGCATACACAATGGCTTGCATGATTTAGTGCTTTCGGAAAAAACCGCGCGTGAACAAGTCTATACCCAGCTCTTTGAATGGCTGGCCAATAAAGGCCTTTAATAGCCTGTATGATGTTGCGACTTACTGTTTTAATTTCAACAAGGTCTGATGTACGGGATGCGATCTCGGCATCAGCTCAATCAGGCGTTCAACCGCATCGATAGCTTCAGGGAAACGCGCGACATGTTTGAGTAGAACATCCGTTTCCTTGGCATTAAAAATCGCTTGGCTCAATCGTGACTCAAGACAATCACGCCATGCCCCTAAAAAAGGACTTTCGGTTTTGGCCAAGAAAACCCCTGAACATAGTTTCAACGCCGAATCGAGATAACCAGCATCTAAGGCTTGCTCGGCTTGCAAAAAATCGGCTTCGACTTGTGCCAATAGACGGTAAGGACGTGAGCCTAACATGCCGCCCAAAATATCGCGTAGCTGAGACATTTCTGCTTTTAAAGTCCCGACGCTCACCTTACGTTCACCATATAAGGCTTGATGCAAAGTATCTAAGGTCATGCCTTGCGGACATAGCGCCAAGATGGTCAAAATTTCAATTTGCCGTGGGGTCAGCACCATCACTTTGCCATTAAATAACACTTGCGGCACAGCAAAGGCCCGAATGTACAAATGCTGTTTTTGAAAATCGAGTAAAGCCGATTGAATAATCGAAGCGCAGCGTTCAGCCGCAAGTAGCCCTAAACTATTGTGGTTTTTCCACACGGTGGATAAATCAACCACGCCCAAAATTTGCTGCGTATGTGGATCGATAATCGGTGCTGCATAGCAGACCCATTCATGTACTGATGGCATGTAATGTTCATTTGAAAACACACAACTCGACTGTTGGGTTTTTAAAGACAACGCTAATGCATTGGTGCCGACCAATTCTTCGCGCCATTGCCCACCTGCAATAAAATGCACACTTTCCGCAGCACTTTGCATTTGCCGACTCGACGCACTCCAAATAATCGTGCTACCTACATCGCCCACGGCAAGTACCATCGACGACTGTTCGGCAATGTGTTTTAAATCTTCGGCACAATGTTGCAAGGCATGATGCAATGCCGACTGTTGTTGACTTTGAGGGCTTAAATTTACCAAAGGCGCAGCACTCCGATTTTCCGGAATTTCTGCCTGCGCCGATCGCTGCCAAGAACTCGCAATGCTCTCATTCAATTGCGAGGTTTGCTGCTTTGACAGACTCATGCCCTGTCTTAACCGTTCGACATTCTGTCGTTTTTCAGATAAATCCTTCTGTATCATCATTCATTATTCTCACAACAATTCATGACTAAAAATCCGTTTCCCGGCTTTTGTTTTTAAGACTGAAAAAAAATATTGTAAACCTTCTTGTCTCCAACCTTTTTCCAACCTTATACAGGCTATGCTAATCAAATAATGTACAAAAGTACCTTATACCAAAGCTGTAGATTGCCACAGATGGGCAGCCCAACAAGATCATAATAAACAAGCAAAGGAAAATTCATATGCGTTATGTCGATCCTAATCAACCCGGTTCAAAAGTTCAGTTTAAAGCTCAGTATGAAAACCTGATTGGTGGCCAATGGGTCGCGCCAGTGAAAGGTGAATACTTTGAAAATATCTCCCCTGTAGACGGTAAAGTTTTTACCAAAGTGCCACGTTCTTCTGCTGAAGATATTGAATTGGCTTTGGATGCAGCGCATAAAGCCAAAGCCCAATGGAACGCCTCTTCCCCAACCACACGCTCAAATATTTTATTAAAAATTGCCGATCGACTTGAAGAAAACCTAGAGCTCCTTGCGGTCGCAGAAACCTGGGACAACGGTAAACCGATTCGTGAAACCTTAGCCGCTGATATTCCACTTTGTATCGATCACTTCCGTTATTTTGCCGGCTGTATCCGTGCCCAAGAAGGCGGCATTTCTGAAATTGATGAAAATACCATTGCTTACCATTTCCATGAACCACTTGGTGTGGTCGGTCAAATTATTCCGTGGAATTTCCCAATCTTGATGGCGGCTTGGAAACTTGCTCCAGCATTGGCTGCGGGAAACTGCATCGTGTTGAAACCTGCGGAGCAAACGCCTGTCAGCATCTTGGTCTTGGCTGAACTCATTCAAGACCTACTCCCACCGGGCGTGCTGAATATTGTGAATGGTTATGGTGTTGAAGTCGGTCGTCCATTGGCGACCAATCCACGTATCTCAAAAATCGCCTTCACAGGTTCAACCGCTGTCGGTCAAATGATCATGCAATATGCGACTGAAAATATCATTCCTGTGACTTTAGAACTTGGTGGAAAATCACCAAATATCTTCTTTGAAGACATCATGGACAAAGACGATGAGTTCTTAGATAAAACACTCGAAGGTTTTGCCATGTTTGCGCTCAACCAAGGTGAAATTTGTACATGTCCTTCACGTGCATTGGTACAAGAAAGCATTGCAGATCGATTCTTGGAAATGGCTGTCGAACGTGTCAAACGTATTAAGACGGGTCATCCACTCGATACCGATACCATGATTGGTGCACAGGCATCGCAAGAGCAGCAAGACAAAATTTTAGGCTGTATCGCGACAGGTAAAAATGAAGGTGCACAGCTGATTACTGGTGGTGACCCACGAAATGAAGTCGGTACAGGTTTCTATATTGAGCCAACGATTTTTAAAGGCACCAATGACATGAAGATTTTCCAAGAAGAAATCTTCGGCCCTGTGCTTTCAGTAGCAACCTTTAAAGACTTTGATGATGCCATTAAAATTGCCAATGACACGATTTATGGTCTAGGTGCAGGGGTTTGGTCGCGTTCAGCGCATACTTCATATCGTGCGGGTCGTGCTATTCAGGCGGGCCGTGTATGGACCAACTGTTATCATATCTACCCTGCACACGCAGCATTCGGTGGCTACAAAAAATCAGGGATCGGCCGGGAAAACCACAAAATGATGCTTGATCATTATCAACAAACCAAAAACTTGTTGGTGAGCTATGACACCAAACCAATGGGCTTCTTCTAAGCAGCGTTGAACAATACATGAGATAAAAAGCGAACTTCGGTTCGCTTTTTTGTTAGAAGCCTCTTCAATGAATTCATTAAAATTTCTTTTAAAAAGCTGCAAATTTTCTTATGCTTGCTAAACAAATAACTTTATTAATTAAAAATATTTAAATAGCTATGAAATATTGTGTCTCCTGTGGAGAAAAAGCATTAGTACAACATCACTTTTGTAGTGCCTGTGGTCATTCATTTGGTGATCAAGTGTCAGACAAACCTAAGCAAGCACGTTATCCCGCATTTGTGCCCAACCAAGATGATATTTCGACCTATGAACATCATCTCAAATACTTAAACAAATTAAGCTCTTTCCAAAGCAAAGTATTCTATCTTTTCTTCTTTGGTGCTTTCGCGGTCATGTTTTTTACTTTCACAAGTGTATTTTCAGGTTGGGCGTCTGTTTCCAAAGCATTTGAATCTATATGGCTATTTCCTTTTTGTATCATCAGTTGTATTGCCATAAAATTTACAAGTTTGGACTATTGGCTTGCTAAACAAATTTATGGTCGAAATTATCGTTATAAAGACAATGGATTAAGACTCGTTTACCAAGAGCTACCAAGCGCTAAAAATCATAAAGATGAATTTATCTGTATCTTTTGCGGCAATAAACGATTCTTTCGTAAAGGTATTTATGCAAGCGATTCATGCACCGTAAATTGCACCAAATGTCAGCATTATTTATATACGGAATAAAGCTTAAGTTTTTTAAGTTAGTACCCCAAAAATAAGACTCAATACAAATGAAAGCTGAGTAAAAGTAGATGTAAGTAAGACAATCAGCCATGATCCATTCTATAATTTTACTTACATCTACAATAACTTCTGCATTCCCGTCCTAAAACTGGTGCTCATATTCAGTAGCATTCACTCAAGTATTCGTCCAATTAGGCTGATCGTGATGAAGCCTGTAAAGCCGCCTCAACAAAATGTAAATGATCAACACCCCAATATAACTCATCATCGACAAACCAACTTGGCGCCCCAAACACACCTCGTGCAATGGCTTCTTCGGTAATAACTTTAAGCTCAGACTTTACTTTTTCATCTTCAAGCCATGATTTAACTTGCTCTACATCCAATCCAAGCTCTTGCATCAATTGAATTAATTTATT
This sequence comes from Acinetobacter sp. YH01024, assembly GCF_013420195.1. NCBI lineage: Bacteria > Pseudomonadati > Pseudomonadota > Gammaproteobacteria > Moraxellales > Moraxellaceae > Acinetobacter > Acinetobacter sp. YH01024. The sequence goes on along the minus strand of NZ_VOYQ01000010.1, from coordinate 69,515 downwards.
GAGATCATTTAAATTGCGTGGCTGACCAAACATCGCGTTAAAAATACCCGTCAGTACATTGAGAAATACTTCAGGCTGAAATAATTGGACTGCGGTAATCAAACGCATCAACTGCAAAGTATTGATTGGAAAATACGGATTCATTTGCACGGGAATCTGCCATAGATCTGACCAGCGCTTAAGATCCCGCATGGAATAGCGTGCCTTGGCAGGCACAGCCATCGGACTACTGTTGCCAGTAGCTTTAAACACTCCACCAAGAAGCATCGGCTTCCAGATCAGCTCGGCTTGATACTGCTGTGCAATCTGTTGAATGCGATGAAAACCGATATAACTATATGGGCTGCCGACATCAAAATAAAATTCAATGACTTTCATGTTTTTCGTCCTTTTTTTGCTTATTTTCCTAACTGATGTTACGCACGTAAAAGTAACATCGTATTTTTTAAATGATTTTTAAGCCGATTTGACGGAGTCTTACATCCAGGGTTTAAATAAAGGGATTAGCCTTCGGCTGGAGGTACTTTTGTTTCGGCAAAAGTACCCAAAACCATTGTCATCCGCAAAACTCGTTCACTAGCGTCTAATTATTCAAAGTATCGCAAAAACATTTTTGAATAGATGTAGTCCTGTCTCAAACACTTGCGGATGACCTTACCGCGTATCGTTCTTTCATTTGAATCAAATTACGCTTACCAGCGTTCCATCCACGGTCGCAGATCTAATTCATGCGTCCATGCATCTCGTGGTTGCTGTGAGAGATGCCAATAATTTTCTGCAATATGTACGGGATTTAAAATACCATCTTGCGCTTTTTTTGCGTACAAATCGGGAAAAGTCTCTTTAATAAAGTCGGTATCAATCGCCCCATCAACCACCACATGCGCCACATGAATATTTCTTGGCCCTAGTTCACGTGCCATGCTTTGTGCCAAGGCACGAAGCGCATGTTTTGCGCCAGCAAAAGCGGCAAAGCCAGCCGCACCACGAACCCCTGCCGTCGCACCCGTAAAAATAATCGTGCCAGATTCACGGCTCACCATGCGTTTTGCCACTTCCCGACCCGTTAAAAATGCCGAGAAACATGCCATTTCCCAAATTTTGAAATATTTACGTGCGGTTTCTTCCAAAATACTACATGGCACATTGGCACCGATATTAAAAACCATGACCTCAATCGGGCCAATGTTTGATTCAATGTGCTCGATGAGTTCAATCACTTGCTCTTCTTTTCGAGCATCCGAACCAAAGCCAAAAGCAGTCCCTCCCTGCGCTTGAATTTCAGCAATTAAGGGCTGTAATTTGTCGACATTACGCCGCGTCATACATGCGGTATAACCACCACGAGCAAAGCGTTTGGCAATTTCACCGCCGGTGGCATCTCCTGCACCAATGATCAATGCCACACCTTTGACAGGCTTAGATATATGATTATTTTCCATGACGATCTCCTCGTGCTGGATAGTTTTTATATTCCATGTGCGATCAATTTTATTGAATAACGATCGTTACTATAACGAATACTATGTTATGATCAATTTATCGTCAATCATAATTTTTTAGGGTCATGCACATGCGCTATAAACCCGAATACAAACAACAAAAACGACAAGAATTGCTCAACATTACGGGGCAAATTGCGAAAAAAAATGGCTTTGCTGCAACAGGTGTTGACGGCTTAATGAAAGCTGCAGGTGTAACTAGTGGCGCATTCTATTCACATTTTTCGTCAAAACAGGATTTACTCAGAGCATTGGTTGAATATGAATTGCAGCAAAGCTTTAACATGTGGCAAAGCAACCCGCATCATAATGCAGCCGACTGGATTAATTTTGAATTAGACCGTTACTTAACCCCTTCCCACCTTGAACATCCTGAACAAGGCTGTGTTTTGCCGACACTTGCGACCGAAGTAGCTCGCGCAGATGACACGATTAAACAGGCCTATGAAAAGGAATTACTGCGCGGTCATGCTTTATTTAGCGCACATTTGGCGAGTGAAGAAAAAGCTTGGGCCATAATGTCCCAACTGGTCGGTGCGGTTTTAATTGCACGGGCAATGCATGATCCCGAATTACAAAAAAGCATTTTGCAGGCCAATAAAATGATCATTCAAGATTATTTAGCTGCTCACTCAGCTGCATAAGTGACAATTATTTTATGTGATCCTTCATGTAGTTATGCGATTAAACGCTTCCGACAAACTGTCAGCTTCCTTTGGCTTAATTATTCAATATCCGTATAAGGTTGCCAATTTTTATGCTTTTCAATCGCTTAAAGATTGGGCATAAATGGCACAATTCAAATAAAGTCCTCTTTTCAAGGTTCTGACGACTGTGTATAACAATGAGCCATTAAAGGAAAATGATAAGCATAGGCAAAGAACGCAAAAAAACGTTAGACTATGCAACAATCAATGCAAGTAAATGTCATTCGAGACAAAAAAAAGGTGAAGATTGATGCCGCTCAATACTGTTGAAGAGCTCGTAGCTGATATTCGTGCAGGAAAAATGGTCATCCTGATGGATGATGAAGATCGTGAAAATGAAGGCGACCTTGTTATCGCTGCGACCCACGTACGCCCTGAAGATATCAACTTCATGATTACGCATGCGCGTGGTCTTGTGTGCTTAACGCTCAGCAAAGAGCGTTGCCAACAGTTAAATTTACCACTCATGGTTGATGCCAATGGTGCGCAGCACGGTACAAACTTCACATTGTCGATTGAAGCAGCAAATGGCATTTCAACAGGCATCTCACCTGCTGAACGTGCGCACACCATTCAAACAGCGGTAGCTGCACATGCTAAACCAGCTGACATCGTACAGCCAGGCCATATTTTCCCGCTGATGGCACAGCCTGGTGGCGTCCTTCACCGTGCCGGTCATACTGAAGCCGGTTGTGATTTATCGCGTTTAGCAGGTCTTGAGCCAGCTTCGGTGATTTGTGAAATCATCAATGAAGACGGCACCATGGCACGTCGCCCTGATCTTGAAGTCTTTGCTGAAAAGCATGGCTTAAAAATGGGGACCATTGCAGATCTGATTCACTACCGCATGACCAATGAGCAAACCGTTGAGCGCATTGATCAACAAACTTTAGATACTGAATATGGTACGTTTGAATTGTTCCGTTACCGTGAAATTGGTAATCCAGACATTCATTTAGCCCTTGTGAAAGGCGAACCGAAACAAGGCGTAACCACAGTCCGTGTACATGGTTTCAGCCCAGTTCGTGACTTATTAAAACTCAATAAACAAGATGGCGCTCCGGCGTGGAATCTCGATAAAGCACTGAAAGAAATCGCATCAAGCGATCGTGGTGTTTTAGTATGGATTGGTCAGCGTCATTTACAGGACTTAGGCCCTGCTTTAGAAAATTTAACTGCACCGAAAAATGTTAAATCCAATGCGGCACTGTCTCAGCAGTATCAAACCATTGGTGTCGGGGCACAAATTTTACGTGATTTAGGCGTGGAAAAAATGAAGCTTCTCAGCTCGCCACTACGCTTTAATGCACTATCAGGTTTTAACTTAGAAGTGGTGGAATACATCACCGCAAATCAAACATCAGAGAAATAATCGAGGTTGCTATGGCAGTTCGCCGTATTGAAGGTATGTTACATCTCGCGAACGAAGACCGTTATGCGATTTTAGTTGGTCGTTTTAATAGCTTTGTTGTTGAACATTTGCTAGAAGGTGCCGTTGATACATTGAAACGTCATGGCGTATCAGAGGATAATATCACTGTTGTTCATGCACCGGGTGCTTGGGAACTTCCTGTGGTTGCGAAGAAACTTGCAGCTTCAGATCGTTTCGATGCCATCATCGCGCTTGGCGCAGTGATTCGTGGTAGCACGCCTCACTTCGATTTTGTTGCTGGCGAATGTGCCAAAGGTTTAGGCGTTGTTGGTCTAGACACTGGCTTACCAGTAATTAATGGTGTATTGACTACGGATAGTATTGAACAAGCGATTGAACGCTCAGGTACAAAAGCAGGCAATAAAGGTAGTGAAGCTGCCTTGACTGCTATTGAAATGGTTAACTTGTTAAAGGCTATTTAACGCTATGTCGCAAACACTTCAAGCAACTTATGCAGCAAAACGTAAAGCACGTCGCTTTGCTGTACAAGGAATTTATGAATGGCAAATGAGCCGCAATCCTGTGCATGAGATTGAAGCACGTACGCGTGTGGAAAATGCCATGCACAAGGTAGATCTCGGCTATTACCACGAGTTATTGACCGAGGTTGTTGCCAATCATGAAGCATTGGATGCGCTTTTAATCCCTGTACTCGATCGCGAAGTTGAAGCCTTAGATGGCGTTGAACTTGCAACCCTTCGTTTAGGCGCGTATGAACTCAAAGAACACCTTGAGATTCCTTACCGTGTCGTACTCGATGAAGCGATCGAGTTAGCTAAACATTTTGGCGGTGCAGACAGCCATAAGTACATCAATGGTGTATTGGATCGTTTAGCGACTACATTGCGTGCAGCAGAAAAGCAACAAGCTAATTAATTTATTAAGTAGTACGTTGTATGGCTGAGTTCTCGATCATTGATACCTATTTTAATCGTCACAGCAGTAGTGCTGTCGATTTAGGGGTCGGTGATGACTCAGCCTTGCTCACCCCTCCTCCACAGCAACAATTGGTCATCTGTGCTGATACACTGGTTGCTGGACGTCACTTCCCTCTCGACACAAAACCACATGCCATCGGCTGGAAATCTGTTGCTGTCAACCTCTCTGACATTGCTGCAATGGGCGCCAAACCACACAGTATTTTATTGGCATTGAGCCTACCCCAAATTGATCATGATTGGCTCAAAGGCTTTAGTCAGGGTTTATATAATTGTTGCGATCAATTTGGTGTGAGTTTAATTGGTGGTGATACCACACAAAGTCCTCATCTGACGATTTCAGTCACAGCCCTCGGCTGGGTTGAATCGGGACAAGCCGTCCCGCGTTCAGGTGCCCAAATCGGTGATTATATCTGCGTCAGCGGACAAGTCGGTGATGCTGCATTTGGCTTAAACCATTTAGGTCATCGCTTACAGCACCGTTTAGATTATCCCACACCCCGTTGCTTATTAGGCCAACAGCTCAAAGGCTTAGCCAACAGTATGATTGATGTCTCTGATGGGCTCGCACAAGATTTAGGACATATCCTCGCTGCTTCACACGTCGGTGCAGAAATTGAATTAGATCAACTTCCTATCGATCACGATGTAAAACAATTACAACAAGAAAAGCAGTGGCAATACGCCCTCGCGGGTGGAGATGACTACGAGTTATGCTTTACAATAAGTCCGCAGAATTATAAAAAACTTCTGCAACTAGAATTAGATGTAAACATTAGTAAAATCGGTCAAATCACGCCTAATTTGGGAATCCGTTATAACAACCACGGTGTTGACCAAGTCATAAAATTTAAGGGATACCAGCATTTTGCATAAGCCAGCCATTAACTTTAAATCCATGTCTTGGTTTAACCGAGTCATCGCCTTTTGTGGCGTGGGATTTGGTTCGGGTCTTGCACCCAAAGCACCGGGCACCTTTGGCTCTGCTTTTGCTTTGTTGTTTATTCCAGGTTGGCTTGCAATCGGCTTTTTCAACTCCATTATAGTCATGATCATCATGTCGATTATTGGTATCTATATTTGTGGTCAAACCGCCAAAGTCATGGGTGTTCATGACGATGGTCGCATCGTATGGGATGAATTTGCCGGTCAGTCCATTACCTTCCTCCCGATTTTATATCTTGGGCAAATGAGCTGGACTTGGGCATTGATTGGTTTTGCTTTATTCCGTTTATTTGATGTCTGGAAACCGTGGCCTATTCGTGTCATTGACCGTCAAGTCGGTGGTGGCTTTGGCATCATGTTCGACGACATTATTGCGGGCCTTTGGGCCGCGCTTTGCATCTGTATTTATTTTTATATTTTGTCTATGTAATAGAAACACCTAGGATTAAACATGTCTACTAGCGTTATTATTCTTGCTGCAGGTAAAGGGACACGTATGCGTTCTCGTTTACCCAAAGTATTACAACCACTCGCAGGACAACCTCTACTCGGCCATGTCATCAACACTGCGAAAAAACTAAATGCAGAAGAAATAATTACCATCTATGGGCATGGCGGTGAATTGGTTCAAAACGCGTTTGCACATGAAAATGTCAAATGGGTTGAACAAGCAGAACAATTGGGTACAGGCCATGCAGTCAAAGTGACTCTGCCTGTCCTAGCAAAAACTGGGATTTCTTTGATTCTCTCAGGTGATGTGCCTTGTATCACTGAAGCAACATTACAAAAACTATTAGATGCATCTACTCAAACAGGTATTGGCTTAGTAACTTTAACGGTTAATGATGCGACAGGTTATGGTCGTATTGTACGTGAAAATGGCAAAATTCAAGCCATTGTTGAACACAAAGATGCCTCTGAAGAACAACGTAAAATCAAAGAATTTAATACCGGTATTTATGCCGTAAGTAATGCTAAATTGCACGAATGGTTACCAAAATTAAGCAATAATAATGCGCAAGGTGAATATTACCTGACCGATATCGTTGCCATGGCAATTGCTGACGGTCTCGAAGTGGCATCTGTTGAACCAGAACGTGCTTTTGAAGTGGAAGGTGTCAATGACCGCGTACAATTGGCTGCCCTTGAACGTGAATTTCAAGCATTCCAAGCTAAACAACTGATGCAACAAGGCGTTCACCTGATTGATCCTGCACGTTTCGACTTACGTGGTACATTGACTGTTGGTCAAGATGTCCGTATCGATATCAACGTGATTATTGAAGGTGATGTTGAACTCGGTGATAACGTAGAAATTGGTGCAGGTTGTATCATTAAAAACACCAAGATTGCGGCAGGTACTAAAGTTCAACCATATAGCGTTTTTGACAGTGCCATTGTTGGTGAAGACGCTCAAATCGGTCCATTTGCACGTTTACGCCCTGGCGCAAAATTAGCTGCAGAAGTACATATTGGTAACTTTGTTGAAGTTAAAAATACCACTGTCGGCTTAGGCTCTAAAGCCAACCACTTTACCTATTTAGGTGATGCGGAAGTCGGTGCAGGTTCAAACATTGGCGCAGGCACCATTACCTGCAACTATGATGGCGCAAACAAATTTAAAACCATTATCGGTGACTCAGCTTTCATCGGCTCAAATAGCTCATTAGTCGCTCCTGTCACCATTGGTCATGGTGCAACAGTGGGTGCTGGCTCAACCATTACACGTGACGTGGCAGACAATAGCCTTGCGGTAGAACGTTCGAAGCAATTTGCCAAAGAAAACTATCAACGTCCCCAAAAATTGAAGAAATAAGAGGATTAAACTATGTGCGGTATTGTCGGTGGCGTTGCAGAACGTAGTATTACCAATATTTTAATTGAAGGCTTAAAGCGTCTTGAATATCGTGGCTATGACTCTGCGGGTTTAGCGCTGATTAATAAAGGCCATGTTCTACGTGAACGTCGCGTAGGTAAAGTTGCAAATCTTGAACAAGCCGTTGAAGAAGCAGATATCGCAGGTTCGGTCGGTATTGCACATACGCGCTGGGCAACCCATGGTAAACCGACTGAAAATAATGCCCATCCGCATATTTCAGGCAATGTTGCTGTAGTTCATAACGGCATTATTGAAAACTATCAAGAGCTTAAAGATGATCTTGAAGCACTTGGTTATGTCTTTACATCACAAACAGATACAGAAGTTGTCGCGCATTTAGTCAATGATGCTTTAAAAAGCACTCCGAGTCTTTTAGAAGCGGTTAAAAGTGTCGTGCCTCAACTCAAAGGTGCTTATGCACTGGGTATCGTACATACCGACTATCCTGATGAATTAATCACGGTGCGTGAAGGTTCACCTCTTGTGATTGGTGTCGGTATTGGCGAGAACTTTATTAGCTCGGATCAATTGGCACTTTTACCGATTACCAACCGTTTTATCTACCTTGAAGAAGGTGATATTGCACGTTTGACACGCAATACCATTGAAGTATTCGTCGATGGTAAATTGGTGAATCGACCAGTCAAAGAGCTTGATGCGACTGTAAGCAATGCTTCAAAAGGTGAATATAAACACTATATGCTCAAAGAAATTTATGAGCAGCCTGAAGCGATTAAGCAAACGATCTCTCAGGCATTAAATGGCAATGCACTACGTGATGATTTCCTTGCCAATGCAGCTCAAGATTTCAGCCAAATTCAACAAGTGCAAATCATCGCTTGTGGTACTAGCTACCATGCCGGCATGATTGCCAAATATTGGTTTGAACAACTGATTGACGTGCCTTGCCAAGTCGAAATTGCCAGTGAATTCCGTTATCGCTCGCCTGTGATTGTGAATAACACACTGTATGTTTGTATTTCTCAATCAGGTGAAACAGCCGATACTTTAGCTGCACTGCGTGATACGCAAAAGCGTGCAGCAGCGAAAAGCTTGAATATCACCACCATGACCATTTGTAACGTGGCAACCTCGTCGATGGTACGTGAAACCAACTACAGTTTGTTGACTCTCGCAGGCCCTGAAATTGGTGTTGCTTCGACCAAAGCATTTACCACACAGCTTGCGGCATTAATGCTATTGGTATTGAAAATTGGTCAAATTAAGCAAAGCATTTCAACTGACCGTGTTTCTGAAATTATTGCAGCGCTTTGGCATACACCAAAAGTGATTTTAGATACTTTACAAAATAATGCTGAGATTCTACGTCTATCAGAATTATTTGTTGAAAAAAATCACTGTCTATTCTTGGGTCGTGGAACTGAGTTCCCTATCGCCCTTGAAGGTGCTTTGAAACTTAAAGAGATTTCATATATCCATGCAGAAGGTTATGCGGCTGGTGAGTTAAAACATGGTCCATTGGCACTGGTTGACAATGATATGCCTGTGGTGATTCTTGCTCCACAAGATGACATGTTGGATAAACTCAAATCGAATATGGAAGAAGTGCAAGCGCGTGGTGGTGAATTGTTTGTTTTTGCAGATGAAAACAGCGGCATCAAAGCGAAAGATCGTCAACACGTGGTTTATGTGCCAAGTGTGAATGAAATCTTGTCACCAATCGTATACAGCGTACCCGTGCAATTACTCTCTTATCATGTTGCCGTGCTGCGTGGAACAGATGTCGATCAGCCACGTAACTTGGCAAAATCAGTGACGGTGGAATAATAATTTTTGATCAAGGGCTGGAATTGTTGTGTTCGTATAATTAAGTTTGTACCAAATAATTAAGTTTAGATTTAATTATTTAAGTTTGGATATTAATGAAGTAAACGAATAACCCCCCACCCTGTAGAACCAGTGATTCTTCACCAAGTCTACAGGGTTTTTAATATAATTAAATTCAAATTAGAGTCAAACCAGAAATATAAAATTATTACTAATATATTCAATTAGATAGATATATAAAAATCTCACCCTAGATTCAAAAAGCATTCCTTTTTGACCTCACCTTGAAAAAATTTCATTTTTATTTAAAGTATGCTTCGCCTTTCTGCGCAAGAATTCGCATTTTAAATGCGGAAGAATATTATGCAAACTTAATTTCATCTAGAATTAAAGATAGTAAATATTAATACAAACTTAATTTTAAAAATAAAAAACAATGAATAAGATATATCAACAACTTAAGATAAAAAATAAAACAAACTTAATTAAATTACCATAATTAGACGCAGTATTTGGTCATAAAGCAAAATAAGGGATAAGGAAATATGTGCAAACTCTGAATAAGTCTATTAGCTATTCCTGTTACTAGCAGCCCACCTTATTTAAAATGAGGTATTTCATTCACTGGATATATTAATGTTAATGGATTTGATGTTAATGAGATAAAGCCAAACCGCTGATAAAACTCCATAGCTTTTTGATCCTTAGCATGTATTACAACAAAATTTACGCCAATAATTTGAGCAACTTTTGAAACTTGTTTAAGAGCATGTGCTAAAAGTACTTTTCCAACTCCTTGCCCCTGTGCTGCTTGATCAACGGCAAAGCGACCCACAACCACACAAGGTAAGGGATAACGAGGTAATCGTTTAGTGAGAACAGCATCAACCCCATCAAATCCTATAGAGGTACTTGATAGACAATAAAATCCCCTCACCTGTGCATCATCAATAGCAACATAGGTTTTACTTGTTCCTGATTTCTGATGTTGGGATGCGTATTGTTTTATGAACTTATTTAAATCATCTTGCCCACAATTAAATGATTTTTTCTGATGATGGGCTTGTAAAACCTCAATTTTCATCCAATAAACTCATTAAATTTTTCATCTCATCATTTGCAGGGCGTGGATTTTCAAGCAAATTCATTAACATATCACGATCAGCATTATTTACTTTTAACTCGTGATTAGATTTAAGTAATTCTTTTGCTCGTTCAAATGAGGATTGGATCATAAAGGAACTCACACTAAGACCCAATAAATTCGCAGCTTGCTCAATTACATTCTTTGCATCTACGGTTGAACGAACATTGATTCGTTCTGTTGCTAAGTTAGCCATATTTTCCACCAATTTGTACATCATAATGATGTACAAATTATAGCAGATTAAGGTAGTACTTTAAGATCCAAATTTACATATTTTGTTCTAAAATATTTGGAATAGAAAATAAGCATTTTACTATGAACCAGAATGAATGGTCGGGTTTGAGTCTGAATATGCAATTGGTTTACATAAGAATATGCAACGATGTTTACTAAGATGTAATTTGAATACTTTTGCCTATCATCAACGTTTTTTTAAACTCATTAATTGAGTATTAAAATACCATATTAATTATTAAGTTGCTGAATTAAATAAATAATTAAATAAAAATTATAAAATTTTGTTTGTATATAAATATATTTAAGTTTGTATGTTTTTGCTAAATACAAAATTAACCCGCTTCAGATATGATTAATTATCCACCAAAACCCACAGGTCTTCTGTATGGCAAAAATTATAAAAAACTATGAAGAACTAGTAACAGAAGGGTATGGCCAGGGCCATGGACGCGATTATAAACCTTGTAAAACTGTTCAAAACTTCAGTTCAATTGGTCGCTCTCACAGAGTACAAGGCCGTGTCAGTAAACGTCTTCATCACTTATTTTCTGATCTAGAGCTATCTACCTTTTTACTGCTTGACTGGAATCAGAACGTTACAGATATTCGCGAGCATTATCCTTTGGATATCTATGATCTTAACTCCATCTGTTCTCGTTTCCGAATGAAAAAAGTGTCGATTGACTATATACCTTTTACCCTATCTTCAGATTTTTTAGTTGATTTTGGTAAGTTTTCTATAGCCCTTGACACTCTTTACAGCAAAGATCTGAATAAAGCTCATGTTATTGAGTCATTAGAAATTAAACGTCGCTACTGGGAAGAAGAGCACAATACGCCGTTCAAGTTGATTACTGAAAAAGACATTCCTGCTACGGTACTAGAGAACATTAAATGGTTGTATGTAGAAAAAAATGACCTTGAAATAACAAATCACATGATCGATCTAGCAGTTTATTTTATGGAAGAAATTAGCCAGTACCCTCAAAGCTCATTAATCCAATTTTGTAAGCATTTTGACCAAACTCAAAAAATGGGTATCGGAGCGACGCTCGCATTGTTTAGAAAATTATTTGCACTGCGAATACTTCAATTTAATCTAGAAATTTCGTACTTGGAGCTTAAACTCTCTGATATTCATGCAAGTAATTTGCTCCAGAATGAGAATACAGTCCATGCAACTAATTAATTCAGTTTACATCTTGAATTCAACACAATACCGAATACTCAAATTCTTACCGCAGTATACGGTATGGATTGCGATTGATAATAAAAATGCTTTTCCTGAACTCATTTTGTCTAAGGAACTTCAAACTCTCTCAGATGATCAAAGCCTGATACCAGCGCAAGATCCTTATGAATACTTAAAACGATTAAACTTGAGTGAAGATTCTATTCAACTCAAAAAAAGAGATGAAAACTTTTTAATTATTCAAGATTTAATTAATGATGAACAAGTTCTTATCAATGCAAAAATCAGGACTGCAAAAATTAAAACTCTACATCTAGAGAAAGAAGTATCAATTAATAAAATTCTACGACTCCTAAGACGCTACTGGCAGCGTGGTCAAACGATAAATGCTTTGGTACCGGACTATGAAAACTCAGGTGGAAAAGGCCAAAAAAGAACGATAGGTGATAAAAAAATTGGCAGACCACGCATCTATGAATCAAATGAAGGTAAGAATGTTACTGAACAGGTTGAATTATATTTTAAGAAAGCCATCGAAGAGTATTTAGTTCCTGTCAAAAAACAATCCATTAACGAAACTTATCTTCGGTTTAAAAATTTATTTTCCAAGCACTTTCATCAAGTGCAAGCTGGAGATATTCCAACGTATGCTCAATTCTACTACTTTTATAATACGCGATATAGAAATAAGAACAATTCCAAGGAAATTCTGAAGAATCAGAAAACCCTGAAAGATCACAAACCTCTGACTTCAACAGCGACCAAGCAAGCAAATGGTCCTGGTGCACGTTATGAGATAGATTCAACAGTCGCTGACATCTATCTAGTATCATCACGAGATCCATCACAGATTATTGGCCGACCTACCGTATATATTGTTATCGATGTATTCAGCAGGATGATTACTGGACTTTATGTCGGTATGGAAAACAGTTCATTTAACACAGCTATACAATGCCTCAGCGTTGCAATCCAAGATAAAGTGACATTCTGTCAGAGTTATGGCTTGCAAATACAACCAGAAGACTGGCCTATTTATGGTTTACCTGGTGCCATACTTGCAGACCGCGGTGAACTAATTGGCTATCAAATTGAACTTCTTGAAAAAAACTTTTCTGTTCGTATTGAAAATGCGCCACCGTATCGAAGCGATGCCAAAGGTATTGTGGAGAGGGCTTTTGGAATCATTCAGTCACGCTTTAAATCCTACGAGAATATTGGTGTTGTTTCTGGATTCAAGGAAAAAAAGAAAGGCGGACATGATTATCGACTAGAAGCTTGTCTAACTCTGGAAGAGTTCAGAAAAATCATCTTAAGCTGCGTCTTGTTACGCAATAATTTTGATATTTTGACGAAATACGATCGTAGTGCCGATATGCCGACTGACCTGCCTTCTATCCCCCTTAAGCTCTGGCAGTGGGGTCTACAGCACCGTACTGGGATGTTAAGACAAGTGGATAACAAATCACTATATGTTGGCTTGTTACCTAGGACCGACGCCTCCTTAAGTGACAAGGGACTTAAAGTCAAGGGCTTACTCTATCAATGTCTGGAAATGCATCAACAAGGCTGGTTTATTCGTAACACGACCAAATCCCGCCCGAAAAAGTTGCGGATTGGTTTTGACCCATACTCAGTAAATACCATTTATGTTTTCTTTGATGAAAATAAGTTGGAATACTGGGAAGCGCACTTAAGTGATGCCTCACGTCAATATCAGCATCTGACCTGGTGGGAAGCTGAACAAATTCAAAAAGCAATCAAAACTGTTGAAAAACAACATTCACAACTAAAGTCTGTAGCTGTCAGTGAATTACAGGATTTTACTGACAAAATCATCCACACAGCACAGAGCCGGCAGGCTCAAGCAGGAGTTCACCAACTTTCTAAAGCACAACGTACTCGGGATATTCGTCAGAACAAACAAGAAGCAATTCAGGTGGAACGTGAGGAACATCTCCAAAATAGGTCCGTCAATTCTATCCGGACTATCCATTCCAACCAAGACAATACTCCAACACCCCCATCTCACAGCAGCAATCTGGATTTGACCAGTCAACCAGACTTAATGAGACAATTATTTGAAGAGGACGATGAAGAATGAATAATAATGAACTCGCGGTCAACACATCGATAGAAGATATCTATGGGGATAATCCTCTCATTACTCAATTACCGCCTATCCTTGACACAAAATCGGTCATTAAACACCTACGAGGGAAACTGAAATTTATTCCAGAACAGCGTTTCTTACCCCAACCAGAAAGAATCCATCTGATTGCTCAGTTGCCTCATGATTTTTTTCAACCACTGACCAAACATCTATCCCTTGAGCAAAAAATTTCTATTATGATTCGGCAAGGTTATGTGAGTAGAAACATCACTAATGGTGATAGACATCGACATTTACACGCTGCTTTTCAGCAACTAGAACCATCAAATGAAAGCTGTTACCGCTATGCACCTCCAGAGTCGACTGCAACTAGCATGTCAATTATAGGATGTTCGGGAAGCGGTAAAACAACGACAATGAACAAAATTTTGCGTTATTACCCGCAAGTGATTGAACATAGAGAGCTGGGATTAAAACAAATTGTTTACCTTAAAATTGATTGTCCGCATGACAGCTCTTTAAAAAACTTATGCTCAAACTTTTTTAGAGCAGTAGATTTAGCATTAGGAGATACGAACTTCGAGCATCGTTTCACCAGAAGTCGCTTAAATGTGAATGCCATGCTGCAGCAGATGAAAATTATCGCAAATAATTATTCTATTGGACTTTTAATCATTGATGAAATCCAGCATTTGAATACAAAAAAATCTGGCGGGGCTGAAATCATTCTTAATTTCTTTGTCACACTTGTGAATGTGGCATCCATTCCAATTGTGATGATTGGGACACCCAAAGCCAATGAAATTCTGCAAGAAGACTTAAGATCAGCTAGACGCAGTGCGGGATTAGGCTCTTTAATCTGGGAACCTATGCGCAATGAAGCACCCACTCCCGATCCTAGCACCCCTGATCAAATGATCATTTCCGAATGGTATGCTTTTACCAACAAGCTGTGGCAATATCAATGGGTTCAACAACCAGCTGAACTGACCGATGAATTAAGAAACACTTGGTATTATTATACGCAGGGCATTCCAGATTTAGTGGTTAAACTGTTCTGCTTGGTGCAGATTCATGCAATCACCATTGGTCTGGAAAAAATCACATCTGAACTTTTTAAAAAAGTCTACGAAGAACAATTACAGCCAGTCCACGATATTTTGGATGCACTCCGCTCAGGCAACCCCACACGTATTGCACGGTATTCTGACTTAACTATCCCTCAAGTTCAAATTGAGGAATATGTTGAACAACACCGTTTCAAAGCTGCATTAAAAACGGAAAAACAGCATAAAGATCTAGGACCACATTATTCCACACTTATAGGTATGCTAACGGCCTTAGGTCACCCCGCTGCTACAATAGATCTGCATGTCACTTCTGCATTAAAAAAATATCCAAACGAGAACTTACAGGTACTACTCCAGCATATTCTGGAAGTATTAGACGGCTCTGTAGCAAAAGATAAATTGGACCAGCCTCAGACCACAACTTCGGTAAGAAAACCAAGAACATCACGCAAAGTCATGAAAGCAGAAGAATGGAAGAGCACTGAAGCCAATGACTTACGGAATTTTTTCAGTCAAGCACAAGAAAAGGAAGTAGATGTTTATGAGCTATTAAAATCATCTCACTATTTGTTTGATCCCACCTCTCCTGTGTTGCATTAAACAAAAAATAGAGAGTAAGTGTATTATGATTTCAAATTTTCCAATACCATATCCAGATGAGTTAATTTACAGCGTGATTGCACGTTATGCTATTCACAATGGAATTTTAAGTCCCAAATACCTTACTGAAGAATTATTCAATAATAGAAATTTGACGCCAACTTACGATTTACCATCTCATATAGGAAAATTGGCTAGTTATTTACCCGATTGCTATGATGCACTCTATTTAATCAACCACCACACCTTATTACCAATTTATCAACCATTTCAACCTGATACAGTGATACGTTATGCTGTACATGTATTACAGGGTGAACAGTATCAATCATTACATACCAAGTTGGGAAAAAATGCGTCACGAATCAAATCTGTAAATTTTTTTCGGTTCTGCCCTCATTGCTGGCAAGAACAGATGGAGCAATATGGTGAAGTTTACTGGAAACGCAGCTGGCAGATTACAGGATATGAATATTGCATAAAGCATGAATCTGCCCTTTTTGTCAGCTCTGTTCCTTGCAATGGGCTAGACCGAAGATTTTATAATGCTCATTTAAATGTCCTTATTGACTCCTCACAACTTTTTATTAATTCACAAGACTTAAAGCGTCATCTAGAGTTAGCAAAAATAATCGAGGATCTACTTATTCAATCTAGCCATATTGCAGTACAAGATGTTTCGATTTTATCAAATGCCTACTTCAATCTATTGAAAGACAGAGGCTTACTGTCAGGTCAAAAAAATATCAACTACGAAAAAATTCGTCACCTTGTCTTAGATTACTGGGGCGAAAGCTTTCTTAAATACTATCATTTAGATGATCTTCTTTCTGAGAACTGCTGGCTCAAAAATATGTGCAGGAAACATCGTAAAGCATTTTCTTATCTTGAGCATTGCATTGTATTAAAATCGCTGGTTCCAGAGCAAAAACCAATTGAAACATATAAGCAATATGTTAGCTTAGCATCTATAGAAAAAACAAACTTAGATCAGCAGCACGAAGCTCCCCCTGTATGGGTTAATAATAAAATAGATATGATATTATCTGAAGATCAAAAACAATGGACAAAATTAATTCAGAAAAATTCTGTTAAGCAGGCACGTCAATGTGATCCTGCACTTTACGCTCGGTTATATCGTAATCATAAGAACTGGCTATTACTGACAAATAAATCTGCTGTGGTATTACCTTCAGCCATTCCCAAGCCACGTGTAGATTGGAAAAAGCGAGATCAACAATTGATTAAACAACTCATCAAAATCCGGGATCAATTATTAGAAGATCTCGACTCTCCACAATGGACAAAAAAGTTTTTTATTAAGCAACTTGGCTCGGTAAGTATGATTGAAAAAAACTGGAGGTTTTTACCACTCACCACCGCCTTTCTAGAGCGTTACGCTGAGTCTGCAGATTGTTATCAAATACGCCGTCTTACACGAACATTTATTCGCCAATACACTGAAAATCAGTTCTATCCACCGAGTGTTTTTCTTCGACTATCCGGATTAAGCCCTGAACGATTAACGCCAGAAGCTCGTAGATTTTTTAATAGTATTTGGGGGTGAAATTAAAAATGAGTGATTGTCTGATCGAATATTTACCGAAAGATATGATTTATTATACTGCGAAAAAAATTAGTCGACATGGTCAAACTCGGTTTGATATTGATACTTGTTTATTTAACCCTCTTATTAAACGGTATATTCATCTTAAATTGCCAATTGAAAGTATTCTTCTTTATTACCATAAAACTCCAATTGCCAATCCTGATCCACAGAAATTATTTAACCACACCCTGAAATCAGTGGATTTTTCAGCGCTCAACGTTTTAGATTTATCCAAGAACAATTATCAAAAAACGCATAACGGTCAGTTATACTTTGAGTTTAATTATGATTCACCCATATTAAAGAAAAATATGACAATTCTTTTACCTAAGCTTATTCTTGCTCGGGATCTATTTTTTTCACACCCCTATCTTTTACGTGCAGCACTTTTTGCAGAAAATTATTCAACAGATATTTTAGTGGATATGAATGATGAAAATGCTATACATATTAATATTGCGCAAAACAAAAAAATTATGAGAGCTGATATCTCTGATCCTCATTTTTTAAAGAAGCTAGCTTTAATTTTATTACAGCCGGACTTAAATAAGGCCTTCCTTAGTATTTATCAAAAAACAATTGTTGATCAAAAAGGTGTTAAAAGCTTTAATTTTGATATGGAAGCTCCTAATATCAAAAATATTAACCTAACAGTAGAGGGTATTTTTAATAAAAAAACAGGTATTTACAGAATTGAGCGCATCACGTCTTTCAAAAATCTTGATACAGCTATCAACCGCCCTATTCAATTTCATTTCACTTCAAAAAAGATTATACAACAAATAAAAAATGCTCAAGGACAAAATCCCAAGCAGTCAACACCAACATGTCCACCTAGAGAAAAATTAAATCAAAAAGCTGATGCAGATATCGATAAACTAATAGCCAAACTAAGAAACCTCCCAGGAAAAATTTATACGATAGAAGAATTAAAAATTTCTTTAGAGACGCCCCCTTCCGAAACTACCATACGGCAAAGACGAAAGCAGATGGATAAAGACCAAAATCAAGAAGAAGGATTTGCTGGCGGAGAAGGAGATATAGAGGGTACTCTGCCTGGAGTTACAACAGAATCAGATATTCAACTAGAGCGAGTCACTCATAAAGACTTGATTAAGGTATTGGACAAAATTGAACAAAAAGGATATGAAATCAAAGAAATTAAGAATTCACCGTTTAAAAAATATAAACGTTTCCGAGGCCACAAGTTTTCTAACGCCAATCAACTACGATACTTTTATGTCTATAGAATTATAAACACAAAAAATGATGAACAATTCTATCTATGTGAAATTGATACATCAGATGGAAAAAAGAACATCTCTACACTATTACTCCGATATGAAGAAAAAACTCAATTATTAATTGAGATAGATTTCGAAAAATTAAACAATTCAATACTTTCTCAATCACTCAGTTGGCCTAAAAAGTTTATATCTGAAGTAAGAGGTATTACCGCCTTTACTACAATTAATCATCCTTCAAAAAAGGAACAACTAGACGATGTAAATTATTATGTTGACTGGGCTCAACGGATCTTAGCAAAAGCAAAATCAATATAAAGGTTAAACAGTATCTTGGCATATAGCAGCGATTTTCCTTCTATAATCATACCTTCCTTACTTCGCAGGAATTATTTCGAGAATTTAGATGACACAACTTACTTGTTTTAAAGCCTATGACATTCGCGGCAAACTTGGTACAGAACTCAATGAAGAGATTGCTTATAAAATTGGCCGTGCCTATGGGCAAATTTATCAACCTAAAACAGTGGTTGTGGGCTGCGACATCCGTCTCAGCAGTGAAGATTTAAAACAAGCCACCATCAAAGGTCTGAATGATGCGGGTGTTGATGTATTAGATTTAGGTATGACGGGGACTGAAGAAGTCTATTTCGGTGCCTTTCATCTAGATGTTCAAGGTGGGATCGAAATCACGGCAAGCCACAACCCGATGGACTATAACGGCATGAAATTGGTCCGCGAAAATGCACGTCCGATTGGAGCCGATTCAGGGTTAAAAGAAATTCGCTTATTGGCTGAATCAGGCAACTTTAATGAAGTTATCACTAAAGGCAAAACTGAAAAATACAATATTCTTCCTGAATATATTGATCATTTAATGTCTTATATTGATCCTGCCAAAATTCGCCCACTTAAATTGGTGATGAATGCAGGCAATGGCGCGGCTGGTCATGTGGTTGATGCCATTGAAGCAAAGTTCAAACAACTTAACCTTCCAGTAGAATTGATTAAAATTCATAATGATGCTGATGGTACTTTCCCGAATGGTATTCCCAACCCTATTCTTGTTGAAAACCGTGACAGTACCCGTAATGCGGTGATTGAACATCATGCAGATATGGGTATCGCTTGGGATGGCGACTTTGACCGCTGCTTCTTATTTGATGAGAAAGGCCAATTCATTGAAGGCTATTATATTGTCGGTCTATTGGCACAAGCATTCTTACTGAAACAATCTGGTGAGAAAATTGTGCATGACCCTCGTCTGGTTTGGAATACCTTTGATGTCATTGAACAGTACCAAGGTGAAGCGATTCAGTCTAAATCAGGGCATTCATACATTAAAGAAAAAATGCGTGAGCATAATGCCGTGTATGGAGGCGAGATGAGTGCACATCATTATTTCCGTGATTTCTCTTATTGTGATAGCGGTATGATTCCTTGGTTATTGGCAATTTCTGTACTCTCAGAAACCCAGCAAACATTGTCTTCACTGGTTGAAGAAATGATTGAAAAGTTCCCTTGTTCGGGTGAAATCAATTTTAAAGTTGCGGATACTCAAGCCACCATTCAAAAGATTTTTGATCACTTTGCCGATCAAAATCCTGCGATTGATGAAACGGATGGTGTCAGTCTAAATTTTGGTGCATGGCGCTTCAATGTTCGAGCATCGAATACTGAACCACTTTTACGTTTAAATATTGAAAGCCGAAAAGATCAAAATCCAAAACCAATGCAAGATTATGTCGATGAATTAACACAGTTGATTCAAGGGTAAATTTTTCTGCATGCTAATAAAAAACCATTCAACTTATTCAATAAGTTGAATGGTTTATTTTTAGCTTAACTAGAAAGAAATTCTATCCAAGCTGACGACTGATTAAAATAGTGAACGATCCAATGGAATTTCGACTCCAATAGATACTCCTGCATCTTGACCATAGACATCAGAATCACTCACCCATCCATTCAGTTTCAATGGCGCATTTGGTTTTAAGTAATGTGTCCAAGTAAGATCTAAAGCTTTAATTTTATCTTTTTGAGTAAATGCCTGATTATTTATCGAATTTGACTGATTCACTTTGGCCATCATTACTCGCCCATTTAAGCGATTCATAACATCAAAGCGAATGTCTCCTCCAAGACTTAGCATTTGACCATCCCCGCCCATGGCGTGCCCTAATGGGAAGCCATGTTGGTAATAACCATCTTGATAAATATAGTGATTGTAGGAAATACCTTGTACGTCGCCATTGGTTCGAGTATCAGCCCATTCCGCATACACCTGCAAAGGTAAATTATTCAATTGTGAAGAATAATCTACCCCTGCTGAATACATTTTTTTTGAAGGAAGAAGCCCTGCTTCATCTTCACCTACATACTGCCCATATAGGCTAATCGGAACACCACTCCAGTAGTTTAAATTCAGTCTTGCATCAAAACCTGCGATTTGATTAGACTTATCTAGATCACCATCATAAAAGTTGTCATTTCCTTTAATCGCATTCCATAATGAGTCAAAACTTTCCGACCGCCCTTCACCTCCCCACTGAAGAATCCGAGAAGCACCTAACTCCAAGTACGGCAATGGCTGTGCAGTTAAACGAAATCCTAATAGTTTGGCGTCTGGAATTGCATGATAATCATCTAATTGACCTGCAAAAGCTTGATATTGCCAAGGTCCAATCCAAGACAACCACTTTGTTTCAAAGGCCTGTTGTTCCGCTCTTTGCATAGTAAAACCATAAACAGGGCGACTCGCATCACCACGGATTAGGCTTCCTTCATGTCCAGGTCCCCAATATGTTGGGATTTGTCCCGCAATCAACCATTGATTCCACAATTTTCCTGCAATATAAGAACCTTCTAAATTGACATCATGTCCATGGTCAATGATCGGATCTTTTTCAGCATTCACTCGCAGTCTTGCATCCCACTGCGTTCCACCTGCATTCAATTCAAGGGCCGCTTGATATTGCGATTTTTGCTCATCTGCAAATTTTTGCGGGATGTTCTGTGGATCTGTTTCAGCAAATAAAGCGAACTTAATAGAGGTATTTTCTGCTTCTAAATTTGCCATGACCGAATTGACAACTTTCTGCTGAGCATTATTTTCAATTTTGGCAGTAGATAATGCACGCTGAATTTCTTCACCACTCAATGGCCAAGTCGAAGTGCTAATTTGGATCACACCTTGTTGGTTCAGCCAATTTAGATCTGTACGTAGACCATCATTATTCAAAATGATCCCTTGAGCGTAAACCGGCAGAGCTAGAGAAGAAAAAATGGCAAATGATAAAACCCTAAGAGATTGATATTTCATATATTATTTCAGTCAATTTATCTTTCACATATGATAACGATTTTTTTCAAACAAAAGATAAGATCTATCATCATTTTTGCACAATCAATACACGACTCACGACTTAAGTTAAGTAGTGAGAAGTATGGCAAATACAAAATTTGCCATACTGTATTTAATGAATTTACACACTAAATTTAAATCTTAGTTGTATCCATTTGGATTTTGCTTTTGCCAGTTCCAGCTATCCTTCAACATATCTTCTAAACCATATTGAGGCTGCCAATCTAACTCTGCGATAGCACGGGCATTATCAGCAAATGACGTTGCTACATCACCTTCTCGACGAGGTACATATTCAAATGGTATCTCAACACCATTTACCTTCTCAAAAGTATCCCGAATTTGTTTTACTGAAATCCCATTGCCAGTGCCAATATTCCAAGCGCGGCATCCTTGCGTTTTTAAACGATGATTCAATGCGCATAAATGTGCATTGGCCAAATCAACTACATGAATATAATCACGCACACCTGTACCATCTACCGTGTCATAATCATTGCCAAAAATTGACAACTTATCACGACGGCCGACTGCCACCTGTGTGACATAAGGCATCAAATTATTGGGTATCCCTTGTGGGTCTTCACCCATTTGACCACTTTGATGTGCCCCTACAGGGTTAAAATAACGCAGCAATGCAATTGACCAGCGCTCATCTGCAGCCGATAATTTCTCTAGTAATTGCTCGACAATCAGTTTGGTATAGCCATAGTTATTACTTGGCATACCTGTAGGCATGGTTTCATTCAAGGGTGAAATATTGGCTTCATCATAGACTGTTGCCGATGAACTAAAGACCAACTTAAAGACTTGAGCACGCTCCATCGCTTTAACTAAGCTAATAGAACCTGAGATATTATTTTCAAAATATTTTAGTGGCTCTTTTTGGCTTTCACCCACAGCTTTTAAGCCTGCAAAGTGAATCACTGCATCAATAGAATGATGCTGAAAAATTTGATCTAAAATTTGCTGATCGAGAATATCACCTTCAACAAAATCTAATTTTTTAGCTGCCAACGCTTGAACACGTGCTAAAGATTCGACAGAACTGTTGGACAAATTATCCAGTACAACAACCTCATGCCCTGCGCTCAAAAGTTGAATACAAGTATGTGAACCAATATAACCTGCACCACCTGTTACTAAAATTTTAGCCATTGGTTTTTCCTAATAATATGTGTAGTAAGCCTTGCGTTGAGCCATCTAAATCCGAAATATCCTTTCGATCACCATTTAATATTGGAAGTAGCTGATTGGCAATTTCTTTGCCTTTCTCTACACCCCATTGATCAAACGGGTTAATGTTCCAAAGCACGGACTGTACAAAAACTTTATGTTCATACATTGCGATCAACATGCCCAAACTATATGGATTTAGCTCTTGCAATAAAATGGTTGAACTTGGTTGATTGCCTTCATATTGTTTATATTCCGGCAAATCTTGTACTTCTTGTTGATCCAAAGCCTGATTACCAAATGCCAGCAAGCGCGACTGAGCCAAACAATTGGATAAGGCCAAATGATGCTGTGCCACCAGCGCCTCTGCATTATCGACATAGGTAAATTGTTGGGCCTGATAACGCTGCACTGGCGCAATGAAATCACAACTCACTGCTTGACTGCCTTGATGCAGCAATTGATAAAAAGCATGCTGCGCATTTGGTCCCACTTCGCCCCATATAATCGGGCAAGTATCCCAGTCCACTTTTCGACCATTACGCTGAATCGATTTACCATTCGACTCCATTTCCAACTGCTGCAAATAAGAGGCGAAATATTTCAAACGCCCATCATAGGGCAGTACTGCATGAGTCTGAATATCAAGGAAATTATTATTCCACGCACCCAATAAGCCCATTAATACAGGAATATTTTGTTCGAAAGGTGCCGTCTGAAAATGCTGGTCTACTGCATATGCGCCAGCTAACAGTTGTTTAAAGCCATCAACACCAATTGTCAGTGCAATCGGTAAACCAATACATGACCAAAGTGAATAACGACCGCCTACCCAATCCCAGAGCAAAAATTGGTTTTCGGCTGCAATACCCCATTCTGTCATTTTATCTGCTTTGGTAGATACGCCAATAAAATGATGCTTTAAAATTTGTGATTCTTGTCCAAGTGCTTTTTCGAGCCATAACCGCACTGTTTGCGCATTGGATAAGGTATCAATGGTCCCGAACGATTTTGAAGAAATAATAAATAGCGTGGTTTCGGGGCGAAGTTGATGCAATAAATCTGAAAGCTGACTACCATCAATGGTCGACACAAAATGCACATTGAGTGACTTATGTGTGGATTTTTTGAAATCAGATAAGGCATGACTGACCATCAGTGGTCCTAAGTCTGACCCTCCGACCCCAATATTCACCACGTCTTGAATGACTTCACCCGTTGCACCGCGGCATTGGCCGGCATGAATTTTTTCTACCAAAGCATACATACGCTCAAGTTGTGTATGCACTTGTTCTGCTAATTCAGGATGAGACTGATCATCTTTAGGTAACCGTAGCGCCCAATGCATGGCTGCACGCTGTTCGGTATAGTTAATTTCTTCAGTAGAAAATAAACGCTTTATCCACGACGTTAAATCTTGTGTCTGTGCCCACTGGACTAGATTTTTGACAACGGGCTGATTGACTCTATGTTTACTAAAATCAAAAACCACCGGCTCTAAAGGCACAGAAAATTTTTCGAATCGCTGAGGGTCTTCAGCAAAGAGTTCTGTTAAATGCTTATTTTCAAATTCAGTTTTCAAACTATGAAGACTGCCTAAAACTGAATCTAAATGTTCGACCGTATAGGGTTGAGTTTTAACAGCCATTAACGTCCTACCCCCATATATGCAAAACCTTGAGACTTCACATATGCTGGATCATAAATATTGCGCCCATCCAAAATAAGCGGATGCTGCATGGTTTTAAGCAATTCGGTATAATTTGGACTCCAATATTGTTTCCATGCAGTCAATAAACACAAAGCATGTGCATCTTGCACTGCCTCATATTGCTCTGTGCAATATATAAGATCAGGTCGCTCACCATATATTTTTTTAATTTCTTCCAAGGCTTGAGGGTCGTGTAATTTAACTTTTACACCTTGAGCCCATAGTGCTGCCAACATGGCATGAATAGGAGATTGTCGCGTACTGGAGGTTTTTTCTTTAAATGCAGCGCCCCATATTGCAACAGTTTTCCCTTTTAAATCACCATGATAATAATTCCATAATTTGCGGAATAAAACTTCTTTTTGCTGCTCATTAATTTCCCAAACTTGAGCTAGTAATTGGCTATTTGCACCAACACCTGACACCGTATGCGTTAGGGTCTGAATATCATGTGAAAAATTTTCTCCACCAAAGCCTGCACCCGGATAGAGATAAGATCCTCCAATACGATTATCCGCAGCCATCCCCTGACGAACTGACTCAATATCAATGCCTAATTTCTCAGCAACCATTGCCAAGTCATTGATATAACTAATTCGTGTCGCCAACATGCCAGAGATACTCAACTTAGTAAATTCAGCATCTAAAATGGGCATAAAAAGATACTGCTGCTGACGTGGGAATAAAGGGCGTAAGAGTTCCTTCATTTTAATTTGAGCAACATCCGATGCAGCCCCAACAATCAACTGCTTGGCTTGGGCAAAGCTTTGTAACGCGTTTCCTTCCTGAATCATGTCGGGTAAATAGACCCACTCATCTTCATGCAAAATTTTTACAAACTTTTCTGTCCCATGCAGCCCTAAAGTAGACGCATTGATCATCAATTTAGGGTGAATAATGGGACGTTGTTTGATGTTTTGAAGAATTTCAATACATTGCTTTTCTTCAGCTGGGTTAAAACTGAAGAAATAAGCATCTACATCTAGTGGAATATCATTAAAATTGCAGTATTTTAAAAAATTACTTTTTTGTTTATTGAGTAGATTTTTTACAGCTTCATCTTGCATATACATTTGTTCGCTTTCATACGTTTTCAGTGGTTCATACCAAAAAACGTGATGACCGCATTCTGCTAGCAAAGCAGCAAATACACCTGAAAAAAGTGTTTGTCCAAATACTGCAACCTTCATATCAATCTCTTTTTATAGTTTTAGTTCTTTGATCAGCGCTTTAAATTCCTCACCTAATTTTGGATGGTCTACGCCATAATGTAAAACTGCTTTGAGATAGCCCAGTTTACTACCACAGTCAAAAGTTTGACCTTTCATACGATAGGCTTCAACTGTATCGGTTTGTTGTAGCATGGCAATCGCATCTGTGAGTTGGATCTCATTACCCGCACCTTTCGGAGTTTGTTCTAACAGCTGCATAATTTTAGCAGGCAAAATATAACGACCCACCACAGATAAATTTGATGGTGCAGTACCAACCACTGGCTTTTCTACAATGCCTTGCATTTGGATGCTTTGACCTTCTGCAGGTGTAGATGCAACATCGACAATCCCATATTGATCGACCATATGATCAGGCACAGCTTCGACCATAATTTGTGATGCTTGAGTCTCATCAAAGCGTTGAATCATCAAACTTAAATCATTGCGTTCTGATGAATCTTTAACAAGAACATCCGGTAAAAGAACTGCAAAATCATCTTGTCCCACCACAGCCTTAGCACACAATACTGCATGACCTAAACCTAAGGGTTGTGGTTGACGCACACTAATGACACTGACGTGAGGTGGTAAAATTTCAGTGATTTCTTTGAGTAAATTAAATTTCTTTTTATGTTCTAGAGTGGTTTCCAGCTCAAAGTTACGATCAAAATAGTTTTCAATGGATGCTTTTGAGGAATGGGTAACCAGAATAATCTGGTCAATACCAGCAGCAACTGCTTCTTTAACTACATATTCAATCGCTGGTCGGTCAACCACGGTGACCATTTCTTTGGGAATAGATTTACTGGCAGGTAAAAAACGCGTACCTAAACCTGCAACTGGGAGAATGGCTTTTTTGATCATTACAAATAGTTCACTAATAAAAATTTATGACTTGATTTTATCTTTAATTTTTTCAGGATCATTTCCTTGAAATAAAGAAGGACCTACATGACCCGGTGCATTAATACCTTCTCGTTTGGTCATCACACCGACTGTTTTGAACATGATTTTAAAGTCAACCAAAGTATTATGGTTATCTACATACCATACATCGCATTTAAAGCGCTCTTCATAATCAAGTTCATTTCGACCACTTACCTGAGCTAGGCCAGTCATACCGGGCTTAACTTCCAAACGACGAGCTTGTTCTGGGGAATATAATGCTACAAAGTCTTTAAGCATAGGACGTGGTCCCACAATACTCATATCCCCCTTTAAAACATTTATGAGTTGTGGCATTTCATCTAAACTAGTCGATCTTAGCTTCTGTCCAAAGGGGGTAATACGCTGTTCATCTGGTAAGGGATTACCTTCTTTATCCACTGCATCTTTCATTGAGCGAAATTTGATCATCTTGAATAGCTTGCCATCTTTACCAGGACGTTCTTGCAGAAAAAAGATTGGAGAACCTAAGTTTTTACGAACTTTTAAAGCTACAATGCAAAAAATTGGTGATAGAAGGATTAAAGCTATTAGTGAGATGACAACATCAACTAAACGTTTCATAATTAAAATTACCACTCTTATTTATGAACTTTTTTTCGTAGAAAAGTATTATAAATTTTACCTAGCAATGAACTAGGCATCAGCCTAAAAGCAGACCTTATTAGGAAAAGAATATTAGCATGTATTGGGTTTTGTAGTTTAAGTTGTTTTTTTAAATTTAGTAATTGTTTTTCACTTTTAATATATTCGTAACCTTTACGACGTGCATGCATTCCGTTTCCTACACGTGCATATAGAATCACATCAGGTAAATTTGCTACTGTATATCCTGCCCCAATTACTCGAAGCCAAAGATTATAATCTTCCATGAACAGATGATGCTGATACCCACCTAATTCTGTAATAATACTTTTTTTGTATGCCACAGTCATATGGTTAAATGGACAACGTTTTTGAGCAAATTCTTTTATATCATCGTGTGTTGTTGGCACACTTTTGATAACTGCTGAATCATTTGGAGTATGATCAAACTCTAATATTTGCCCTCCAAAAAGTACAACATTAGGATTATGCTGAATAAATTGAATTTGTTTTTCAAAACGATCAGGTTTACAGATATCATCTGTATCCATTCTAAAGACCCATTCATTTGAACAATGTTTTAGACCTTCATTTAAAGCTTTACCCAAACCAATGTTTTGACTTAATGGAATGACTTGCAAAGGCTGACCAATAATTTGCTGCCATTTTCCTACACATTGTGTAAGCTCATCACCAATTGGACCATCTAGAACTAAAACTATTTCATTGGGTTGAATAGTTTGGTCTTTCCAAATGCTTTGAAAACATTGTTCTAAAGCGAGCGGGTTTTCTTTATGGTATAAAGATAATAAAACTGAAAAATTCATATTACTCTTCATTAGAATTTAGATAAAATTTTTGCATTTCTAGCTGTTCAACTTTTCTAGCAAACCAATAATTTTGCTTTTGAGCATATATTAATTGCTCTGAGTTTAAAAATATTGGGCTAGATCCTCGTTGAAAGTTAGGATCAAATTTAATAAATCGCTTATTACCACAATCTGCAACTTTACCTAGCATTTTATTTTTAGCAATTAGATATTGGAAAAAATGTTCATCAGGACATAATTTTTTTCTAAAAAAATTTAAATCACTTTCTGTAATAGAATTCATTAAAATTTCCAATTCATTTCTACGAATTGAAAACCATTGGCTTCCAAAATAGAATTTTTCACGAGTTGGAAATAATTTATCTGTTTTTTTATAAAATTGGGTTAAAGCTTTACCAAGTAGTGTTCTTTGATATTTTGTATCGGCATGCGGGGTATCAAAGCGCATTCTATAACGATGTTCTATAGATTCTCGACACTCTATAAAAATATCTGAATTATCCCAACTTGGTGTTTTATGAAGGAGTACATCATCACCACTAATCAGATGAAAGTACTCAGTATCTTTATCATGTGCAAGCGCATATGAAATCAAATTAATTGTAGCCTGAACCATAGAAAACCCAGCCCACTTTATATCAACCCTTTCTTCTACAAAATGTACATTGTGTATAGAATCTTTTTTTATTAAGTCTATATCAGATTTTTGATCCAAATGAATATAAAAATGAGCATCCAACATTTCAGATGCTAACTTATAAATATGATCTATATTTTTATGGGTTAGGATTAAAAACACTATTTTCATCATTTTAGACTCTTAAATCTAAAGAAAAAAAGCATTACCATAAGAAATATCAATGTTTCAAATGAAAATATATCTGGTATAGCTCCATTTAATATAATTGCTTGAACTTTAAAAAAAAGCTTATAAATAGCAAAAACAAATAAAACATTACTACTTAATATGCCCAAGTATAGAGCATATGTTAAAAATCCAAATATCACTCCCCAAAAGAAATTAACAGCAGTTCCTAGAATATATCCGAAAAAATATGTGTTGTTTAAAAAACCAGACATAGTAAATCTACTATTACTTTCAAACCGATCATCTACTATTTCCCTTGAAGCAACTTGATCCATCAAATAGTACACGCCAGATTCTCTATCGGACGTACCTAACCCTAAATATTTTTGTAAAATAAGATTACTATCCTTAGGTAGATTGTCAGTAATCTCATCTAATGACCACCACATTTGTGCTTGCAATGAAGCTCTCAAAGTTGCTTGTTCTAATGGATTTAGGCTAGATTGCGATTTAATAAAACTAGAATATAATGCATAAGAAATAAAAATAACTCCTAGACTAGTAAAAATGACTTTTTTACCAAAACTTAAATTAAATTTTATTTTAGTTTTATTCAATAGAACAGGAATGCTAAAAAATACTAATGAATATAACAACCCTGTAAATCTCTCTCCCATAATAAAAATACACACTAAAATACTTAAAAATAAAATTACATCTATTTTATCTTTATCTTTAGAATAAAAATATCCAAATACAAAAGTAAATTGCATTAACCAATATGTAAGTATACTTCCCCAACTTGGGGCATAAAAAGTCCAATAATCATTTCGATGAACGCCATATTGCAAAGGCGTACCATACCTCATAATTATAAAACCTATAACTATTAAAAAGATAACAACTAATGCTCTAAAAAAATATCTAATAATTTGTGTATTATTATTCTTTAATGAAACAACACTTAGATTAGTTTTTCTTAAAAAGTTGAATACAACAAAACTCCCTAACAAAAAAGTAAATACTTGAAAAACAGCTTTATACGGAAGACCTAATGAGTAAGAAACCTCATTAACCTCAATAAGATATACCCCATATTCTAATACTAAACTAACAATAACTGTAGAAACAACAGCATATAACATATATATACTAGAAATAAAAAAATTACGATATTTTAAATATAAAAAAAATATCCAAGAAAAAAAGACTAGAATTGCAGTATATGAAAAAATTAAATTTTCATTAAAATAACTACCCAGCCCTATCAAAATAAATAAAATAAAATAAAATAAAATAGTTATCATAATAAAATCCCATCTACATCTATAAAATTAAAATCCATCTCTTCAAAAACCTCATATAAAGATGAATAATTTTCATATAAGATTTTATTTCTTATAACCTTAACAACTACATTATTAAGAACCGAAACATTAATTGCAGCACTACTCAAAATAGTAAATAGCTCAACACTATAATTTTTTTCTAGTAAGTCAATAATGTAATCTTCAAAAATTAATGGTGAGTTAATATAATTAAATCCTTTATATTTTTTACTCTCCCTAGGGTGAGGGAAATAATAGTTAACAGTATTTTTTTTTAATAGATTAAAAATCTCACTTTCATTTTTCAAATTTAAATCTTCTAAAGGTTGTCCCAAATAAATTTTTATCGTTTTATTAGGATTATTCTTAACATTTAAATCTATCAATTTAATAATATTAAGCGGTTTTGTAATATTTTGAAAACCTTCATAAATCGTATGGTGTAATTTACTTTCATCAATCACTTGCTGAGTATGATAATTATTTCCCAAAATTCTTAAGAGTGCTTGCTGTAAAGCATTTTTTTTAGGGAAAACATAATATACGCTTTTTTTATAAATATTAGCTGTACCATCATCAAAAGTCTGAATTTCAGTTTTTCTCAATAAAGACAATAACAAATGAAAAAAGGGATTATCAACACTTGCTAAAAACACCTTATCATAATTTGTTTTTAAAATTTTTTTTAAAAATATTCTATATTTAATGAACTCAAAAATTCTTCCAAATTTTTCTTGAGACTTGACCATATAACGATAAGAAATATCACATTTTGCACTTATTTTTGAATAGTAATAATTATATTTCTCATTATCATTATAAGAAAGACATAATACATCATAAATAGCGGGATTTTCATCTATAATTTTAGATGCTATCAGCATTTGTAAAGGTGTTAAACAAATCAGGAGACTTTTATTTTTCATAAACATATTTCACTCCTAACCATAATACAACCAATAAAACCAAATTACTTAAAAGCAATGCATAAGGTATTAACTCAATTGATTGGTTCGAAAATACAAATAAAAATAGGATATAGACTATAGATGAAATTAAGGTAATTTTAGAAATTAACATATTTTTTCCATGATAGAAAAAATAATTAACTAAAATTAAATAGGGTAAATTTGTACTATATCCCAACAAATACAATACAACATAATATTTTGATGCAGCATAATTTTCACCCAAAAACCAAGTATAAATACTTTCAGGCAAAACCAGACCAATCAAAGCAGGAATTATACACAAGGGTATACAAAAAAGTGTATATTTCTTGATAGTTGAAATAGATAATTTATCTTCTTTTAAATTTTGATAGTAATAAGGCACTACTGCTTTATTTAAAGCCATCAATACTATAGGCAATACAGCAGCGACTTGCACACCTGCCGAATAGATTCCTAACTCAGCTTTTGTATACTGTTCATAAATAAATAGACGGTCCAACTGACCTTTAATAAAAAAGCTTGATTGATGCAAAATCAGAGGAATACCAAAAGAAAAAATATACAGTGCCCCTAGTTTCAAACGGTTAGCCGTAATCCTATTTTTATTAGAAAATAAATTACCTAACACAAAACTTGCCATAAAAAATGTCAGCGCATTTGCAACAACAATCGCTAAGACTCGATAAGCAACTAAATTTTCACTAAATAACTCTAATGCTGCAACCGTAAAAATCACATTGGTCAAAGATAGAATTATTTGAATAGTAATATATTTTAAAGGCTGCTTCTGGCATTGTCGCAAAGCGAGTTGTACATTCACAAAAGACTGAAACATAGTTGCCAAAACAATATATGCCATTATCTCAGCTTGGAAAAACCAACAACCTAGAAGTAATATCGCTGAAATAACAATATTATATAAATAACCCGCTGTCACAACTGTATTTAAAGCTTTCTTACCATAAAAGTAAAAATAGCGAGTGACAGCTCCTTCCTGACTGAGCCCGATAAAAATTCCAAATAAAGCCAACCAAGTTAGATAATAAGATAACTCACCAAAGCCTTCAGGTCCCAATTTTCGAGTTAAATAAGGCAGCATGAGAAAAGGGAGACTTTTCGCAAAAAGCTCCCCTGCAAGATAAATAAAACTGTCTTTTAGAATACGCATTATTATTTAAATAAATCTAAACGTGTCGCTGTATTTTTTCCTACATCTTGAATTAAGGTTCTACCCAAAATCTCATCATAAAACTTAGGTGCTAACCCAAAGCCAGGACGGACACTACGAATACAAGATTCATCAATTATATCTCCAGCTTTTAAATCTTTAACAAAATAAAGAGAACGTCGGAACTGTGCATTGCCTTGTTCACTTGATTTACGAGCATAATCTATTTTGCCTAGTGCTTGCCAAGCAGTCTTAGCACCTTGACACAACTGCTGTAGTTCTTTTGGCTCTAAAGAGAAGCTATCATCAGGTCCACCACCATTGCGGTCTAAAGTGAAATGCTTTTCAATCACACAAGCGCCTAATACGATAGAAGCAATTGCTGTTGTATTATCCAAAGTATGATCAGATAAACCAACTGGCACATCAAAACGTTTTGCCATGTCTTGCAATGTCAACAAATTATAATCTTCTGCAGGAGCTGGATAACCACTCACACAATGCAAAACGACAAGCTCTTTACAGCCACCATCGTAAGCTGCTTGAATTGCTTCTGAAATTTCTGTCTCATCCGCCATACCTGTAGAAATAATCATAGGTTTGCCTGTAGCTGCAACATACTTGATCAAAGGCAAATCAATTGCTTCAAAAGATGCAATTTTATAAGCAGGTGCATTTAAATCCTCTAATAGATCTACTGCTGTACGATCAAAAGGTGAGCTAAACATGGTAATGTCTAATTTACGCGCATACTCAAACAAAGGTTTGTGCCATTCCCAAGGCATATGTGCTTTTTCATACAATTCAAATAATGACTGTCCATCCCATAGACCACCTCGAATCATAAACTCTTCATTATGGCTGTCTAAAGTAATGGTATCTGCTTTATAAGTTTGTAGTTTAATTGCATCCGCACCACATAATTTGGCTTGCTCAATAATTTTCAATGCAGTATCTAAACTACCATTATGGTTTGCAGATAGTTCAGCAATAATATATGGAGGGAAATCAGTACCAATATCACGCCCATTAATCTGAATTTTTTTATTCATCTTTATCTCTCTAACCATTCTGATTTCAATAGCCCAAACTGAAAAATATCAAATTTCCCACGACTATCTTTGAAATGTTCTCGAAGTAAACCTTCTTGCTGAAATCCTAACTTTTGATGAAAAGAAATTGATTTTTCATTAAAAGCCAAAACTTGCCCAAATATTTTTTCAATATCTAAAATATCAAATGCGTATTTAATTGCAGCTTGCCCTAATAACCTACCCATTCCTTTTTCAGCATTTGGTTTGATATAAAAACCCCATTCATATGCCGAACTATTTTCAATGGATTGAAATGAGATATAACCTTGGGGTTGCTCATTATATTCAAAAATACAAAAAAAACGATCCGTTCTATTTTTATTTCTTTCAAACCATGCTTCATGATCTTCATACGCAATTTTTGAAGTACTCACCATCCATTTACGAATGTCTTCATGATTGCGCCATTGCAAAACTTGCACTAAATCTTTTTTTTCAAGCTTTCTTAATTTTGCATTCTGTTGATCTAACATTTTTATAGGCTCTTCCGCAAAATTTCGTTTATGAGTAAATTAACACCTAGACCTTCAGTAATTTGCATTGATTTTCTTTGCATATCTCTTAACTGAGCAGGTTTTATTTTTTGTAACACTATTGATAACTTTGTTTTTATTTCAGTTTGATCTAATGAAATTGTTGCACCTAAATCATGCAAACCTTTTGCAATCATTTTTTGATTTTCAGCCATACAAATCATAATCGTAGGCAGACCTAGACAACATCTTTCCCATGCCGTACTTCCTGCTGCGCCAATCGCAAAATCATGACTTATCATCAGTTCTGCCATATTCGAAACGTTCACCAAAACTTGCGCTGGATAATTTAATTGTTTAGTTTTATCAATTACACATTCTTTCCATGGGGAATTTAGTCCCATAATAACTGTTAATTCAATTTCATAAGACAAAACTGTATTTTCAAAAACTTCTAAAATTTGTGTTGTTAAATTGTCTTTATCAACACCACCCAAATTAATCAGTAACTTAAGTTTTTGTGTAGATTCTTCAATTTTGTTTAGATTGATTTTTTGTCTAAATTCAGTAAATTCAGGTCTCAACAAAGCATATTTAGGCCCAAGCAACACTTTCGCCTGACTCTTATTTAATACATTATAGTCATCTTCAGAATTAATTAATCCACAATCTAAAATAATATCAGCATCATGTTCGCGATTTGCTAAATCATCAATGACTAAAATATGTTTTGCAATTTTTTTTAATGATGTCTCCCATTTTGTAGAGAGCCCATAATGATCAACAATCACCCAATCAATTTTTTGATATTGTGCAGTGATTAAACTTAATGTTTGCTCAGCATCATATACTTCTGAAACACCCAACCATTTTTGATACTCAGTATTAAGCAATAATTCAGTATTTTCTTGATCGTTTTCTAAAATAAAAGTTTGGTATCCACGTTGAGTGACAAAATCAACCAAATTTCCATCATGATTTCGAGAAATAAAAAAACATTGATGTCCTTTTGCTTTTAATTGATCAGCAATAGACAAACAGCGAATAATATGCCCAGACCCTATCTCAATAGATGCATCAGCTCGAATTGCAAAAATCACGCTTGATGTTCCAATAACAGATTTGCCATTAATTCAGCACGCGACCAATCATCAATAGTATCAATATCTTGCACACGATAGCGAGGAAGTTCGACAATTTTAGACTGATCAGAAAAAATAACTGATTTATTTAACCAAGCCTCCGCAGTTCCCCAATAGAATTGCCCTGCATCGTGCCAAGCTTCTTCTAAATCTTGAGAGCGAGTATTAAAATGCTCTGGTGAAAACATCTCAACATGCCCCTGTTGAGTCAACTTGATTGCTCTCTGAATTGGAAATGGAAAAGTGGTCGCACTGAACACATAATCCACTTTTTCAGCCTGTATTAAACTTAAGCCATTTCGTAAATCTTGCTGAATGACAAAAGGTGCTGTTGCATACAAGCAGCATACATAATCAGGGCGAATGTGATTTTCATTTTCAAAAAAATTTACAGCATGCTGCATGACATCAGCAGTCGTTGCAAAATCATTTGACAACTCTTCAGGTCTTAAAAATGGAACTTTTGCGCCGTATTCCTGCGCCACTTGTGCTATTTCAGCATCATCAGTCGATACCCAAACCTCATCAAAACACCCACTTCCTAACGCAGCCTGAATTGACCACGCAATCATTGGTTTGCCATGAAAAGTTTTAATATTTTTCCGAGGAATTCGCTTACTTCCGCCTCGTGCAGGAATAACGGCAAGTCTCATACTTACACCAATATCTCTTTCAAACTTTGGTAAATATAGTCTATTTGCGTTTGGGTCAAATCTGGATACATAGGTAAACTAATCGCAGAGGCATAGTAAGATTCTGCTTCTGGGAAATCCCCCTGTTTAAATCCAAGATTTTCATAATAAGGTTGAGTATGTACAGGGATATAATGCACATTTACACCAATACCCTTTTCACGTAATAACTCAAATACCTCTTTACGAGTTTTGCTAATTTCATCAAGCTTCAATCGGATCACATATAGATGTAATCCTGAATACGTTTCAGGTAATTGATAAGGTAATACTACGGGTAAATCCTGTAAAATTTTATTATAAACTTTTGCAATATCATGACGTTTAGCAACAAATTGCTCTAAACGGTGCATTTGAGAAACACCCAAGGCAGCTTGCAATTCTGTCATACGGTAGTTAAAACCAAGATCAACTTGCTGGTAATACCAAGGACCTTCTGGTTCTTTACTCATTAAATCCTGATTACGCGTAACACCATGACTACGCAACAAATCCATTTTTTGTGCTAATTGAGCATCATTGGTTAATGCCATACCACCTTCTGCTGTGGTAACAATTTTTACAGGATGGAAACTAAAAATTGTAATATCAGAATATTGCCCAGCACCGACATAAACATCGTGATACTTACCACCGATAGCATGTGATGCATCTTCAATAATTTTAAAACCATATTCCTGTGAAAGTGCATAAATTTTCGCCATATCACAAGGTTGACCACACAAATGTACAGGTACAACAATTTTAGGTAATTTATTTTCTTTTTTTGCTTGCTCTAACTTCAACTTCAAAGCTGCGATAGACATGTTATATGTTTGCGAATCAACATCTACAAAATCAACATCCGCACCACAATATAATGCACAATTCGAAGAAGCAACAAAAGTAATAGGAGATGTCCATAAGAGATCTCCTTTACCCAATCCCAAAGCCAAACAAGCTATATGTAAAGCAGATGTTGCACTATTCACAGCTAAAGCATGTTTAGCACCAACTAATTGTGCCACTGATTTTTCAAATGCAGGAACTTGAGGACCTTGCGTCAGAAAGTCAGATTTCAATACATCAACTACAGCATCTATATCTGCTTGATTAATATTTTGTTTGCCATATGGGATAAACATTTTAGATATTTCCTATTTTTTCAGCGTTTTTCACTAACCATTTTTGAAGATCTTCTGAACTCATCCAATCCACATTGTTGTCGCTTGAATAATGGAAACCTTCTGGTACTTTTTTACCATCTTTAATGCGTTCTGCAGACTCAGCCCAATCATTAATCACTGGTAAAATTTTATAGTGCTCAGGATATTCAAATGTATAGTATGAGTCTTCTACACTGATCATCTGTTCATGTAGTTTTTCACCAGGGCGAATACCTACAACTTCTTGTTTTGCTTCTGGTGCAACTGTTGATGCTAATTCAGTCACT
This sequence comes from Acinetobacter sp. YH01024, assembly GCF_013420195.1. NCBI lineage: Bacteria > Pseudomonadati > Pseudomonadota > Gammaproteobacteria > Moraxellales > Moraxellaceae > Acinetobacter > Acinetobacter sp. YH01024. The sequence goes on along the minus strand of NZ_VOYQ01000010.1, from coordinate 32,197 downwards.
TTCATTGATGGGATTTTTTTCACATAAATCTCACCACCAACCATATCATCAAAAGCATGCCAAACTAATTCAACACCCTGCTCTAAAGAAATCATAAAACGTGTCATACGATTATCAGTAATAGGTAAAACACCTTTATCTTTAATTGACATAAAGAATGGAATTACCGAACCACGTGAGCCCATAACATTTCCGTAACGAACTACTGAAAATTTAGTTCCATGTTCGCCAGAATATGCATTACCAGCAACAAAAAGCTTATCCGATGCAAGTTTTGTTGCACCATATAAATTAATTGGGCTGCTTGCTTTATCTGTAGAAAGCGCAACGACTCCTTTTACTTTTTTATCAATACATGCATCAATCAGATTCATAGCTCCATTGATATTTGTTTTGATACACTCAAAAGGATTATACTCAGCAGTTGGTACGATTTTTGTAGCTGCTGCATGTACGACATAATCCACGCCATCTAAAGCACGATATAAGCGCTCTTTATCACGTACATCACCAATAAAAAAACGAACTCTCGGATCGTTCTTAAATTTTTTAGCCATTTCCCATTGTTTCATTTCATCACGCGAAAAAATGATTATTTTTTTAGGATTGTATTTTTCTAATGTCATTGGTACAAATGTATTACCAAATGAACCTGTACCACCTGTTACTAATATTGTAGAACCTTCTAACATAAATTCCTCTTTTAAAATCACATCGCATCAAATTAAATTAAAACACTTACACTTTTGGAGTAAAACATAATAAAAACAATAAATTAACCATTAGATAAATTACAATTATTTTTTCAAAATAACTTTATATCCATCTACATATTTACTTAATATGTTAGCTAATTGCGTATTATAATCCTTCGTATCATTAAAATTCGACATTATTAAAAATATAGAAAAAATTTCATTAAACTCATAAAACTTTTCATAAGACTTTAATATCCGCTCATGCTCCGTTTTTTCCACATTATCCGCATCAATCAACAATTCTTCATAGAGTTTTTCGCCCGGACGTAAACCTGTAAATTGTACCTCAATATCACCTATACCATTTTCATCGATTGCTCGAAAACCACTCAAACGAATCATTTGTTTAGCTAAGTCTATTATTTTAACTGGCTCGCCCATATCAAGCAGAAATACATCACCACCTGTCCCCATCGCACCTGCTTGAATCACGAGCTGAGCTGCTTCAGGAATCGTCATAAAATAACGCGTAACTTCTGGGTGCGTTACTGTAACAGGCCCGCCTTGAGCAATCTGCTTTTTAAACAAAGGGACGACAGAACCTGACGAACCAAGTACATTACCAAAGCGTACAATACTAATTTGCGTTTTTGGATTCGTCGACGCTAGGCCCTGACAATACAATTCTGCCATGCGTTTAGACGCCCCCATCACATTGGTTGGACGTACCGCTTTATCTGTTGAAATTAAAACAAAAGTTTCAACATTTTGATTCACCGCTGCATCGACACTACGCTGTGTACCAATGGACGTATTATAAATACCTTCAAATGGGTTTGCTTCAACAAGTGGTACATGTTTATAAGCTGCGGCGTGATAAACCGTCTGCACTTTGTACTCTTGAATAATACGTTCTAATTTTTGCTGATTGGTGACAGAACCTAGCACTGGAATAATTTGTATATCAGAAGCCTGCAATTCACGGTCGATTGAATATAAGGCAAATTCAGACATTTCAAACAGCACTAACATTTTAGGCTGATGCTTCACGATCTGACGGCATAACTCCGAGCCGATCGACCCCCCTGCTCCTGTCACCATGACCACTTTATTTTTAATATTTTTTTCTAAGAGTTCAGGCTTTGGTGGTACAGGATCACGCCCTAATAGGTCAATAATATCCACTTCACGAATATCTGAAACTTGAACTTGACCATCGACCAGTTGGGTTACCCCTGGCAGTTCCATGATTTTGACATCTGCCATATCAAAAGACTCAATGAGTTCTTTTTTACGCGCACGTCCGACTGAAGGCATGGCAAGTAATACTTCTTCAATGCCAAATTTTCCAAGTTTCGCTTGCGCTTTTTTGGGTGAATAAATCTTTAAACCACTCAGTGACTGCCCTTGTAAGGAACGCTTATCGTCAATAAAACACACCGGCAAATAATCATCTGAACGGTTTAAAGCGGCGGCAATTTGCTGGCCTGCCAGCCCTGCGCCATAAATTGCCACGCGTTTACGACTTTGCTTTTTGGCAAAAGTTTTAAGAGTAGCGTAGCGAATGACGGCACGACTCCACCACATGTATGAAAACAGCATAAAGCCATACATGAGCGGAATACTCATCGGAATAAATGCGACATTCAATTTTTTAATCGTGTACAGCGCCACGATTTGAATAAATGTCCCGATTAAAATCCGCAGTAAATAGTCTTCATTAAATGAACGCACAATTGCACGATAAATACCGAGCAAGGCAAAAATAGCAATGCCACAAATACCGACATAAATATACCAAGCATCCAGTCCTTGCATGACCTGAACATTGGGACGTGCCAAACGTATGGCATAAGCCAGCCACATCATCAGCGGTAAAACACAAATATCCATCAGCACCAAAACGATTTGTTTTTGGCGACGCGGTAATGATGCTATAGAACGGATAATGTTTTTCACAAGATGCTCAAATGGGGTCAATAAAGCGGATGAGAGCGCATATTATACGCCCTTTTCAGGTTAGATTTTTGCGATCACTGCTTGGATCGCATCCACGGTTTTTTGCAGGCTGTGCTCGGACAATGTTGGATGTACAAGGAACATTAAGCTTGTTGTACCGAGCTGATTAGCTTGCGGTAAAGACTGCGCAGGACGCCAAGGCGTACCATCAAATGCTTTTTCTAAATACACTTCTGAACACGAGCCGCTAAAACAAGGCACATTCAATGCATTGATTTCTGCCATGATGCGATCGCGCGACCAATCTTCAGGCAAGGCTGAAGTATTCACTTGCACATAGCATTTATAGGCTGCATGCACATATTCAACAGATGGTTTTGCTACAGTAAAATACGGACTATTTTCAAACGCCGCTTGGATACGTGCCATATTGGCGTTACGTTTTGCCGTCCATTCAGGCATTTGTTTGAGTTGCAGACGACCAATCACCGCTTGCATTTCCATCATGCGCCAGTTGGTGCCAAATGAATCATGCAACCAACGGAAACCCGGCGGATGCTGAGTGTTGTAAACGCTGTCATAATTTTTGCCGTGATCTTTATACGACCACATTTTTTTCCACAGACTTTCATCATTGGTAGTGACCATACCGCCTTCACCGCCTGTGGTCATGATTTTGTCTTGGCAGAAAGACCATGCACCAATATGCCCGATTGAACCTGCTGATTTGCCTTTGTACATTGCACCATGCGCTTGGGCACAATCCTCAATCACAAAAATGCCTTTTTCCTCAGCCAATTGCATGATTGGATCCATATCACACATCCAACCTGCCAAATGCACACAAATAATCGCTTTGGTATTCGGCGTAATCACTGCTTCAATGGTACGTCGAGAAATATTCTGGGAATCCAGCTCTACATCAGCGAAAATCGGATTGGCACCTGCGGTGACAATTGAACTTGCTGACGCCAAGAACGTCCGTGAGGTAACAATCACATCATCGCCTGCGCCAATACCTAAAGCTTTGAGTGCTAAATCGAGTGCGACTGTACCATTGGCCACGGCAACTGCATGCTTGGTTCCTGCAAACTGTGCAAATTCCTTTTCAAATTCACGGCATTCTTGACCAGTCCAATAATTCACCTTATTAGATAAAAGGACTTTTGATACCGCATCGGCTTCTGCTTGAGTAAAGCTTGGCCAAGGTTCAAATGCACTGTTTAACATGGAGTTTTCCTAGTCTCAAAATCGAGTTTAAAAATCTATTTTTTCGTTACAATACGGGCGGGATTTCCCATCACTGTTGCGCCTGGAAGCACACTTTTAGTCACGACAGCACCCATACCAACAATAGCACCTGCACCAATCACTAAAGGCTGATCAGGTGTGCCCTGCTTAATCATCGCACCCGCGCCAATATAGGCATGCGCGTGTATATGAATATTGCCGTTGCATTTTACGCCTGGCGCGAAAGTAACGAAATCCCCAATCACACAATCATGCTCGACATAACTGTATAAATTGGCATGAAAACACTTGCCGATTTTGACATTGGAGCCAATGCAGACAAATGGACTTAAAGCCGAACCTTCAGCGAGTTCTATCTGATCCATTAAAACCACATGGTCCGCAGTGATCGACCAAAGCTGAATGCCATCTGCTTCTAAACGCTGAGCGATTTTTTCACGCACACGACTATTGGCAATCGCAATTTGCACGTATTTTTCTGAAGCCGTTTCATTTAAAAATGCGAGGTAATTCATGGCGCGATGACCGTTTACTTCTGCAACCGATTCCAAGGCATCATCAATAAATACGATTTCTGAAGCATCACTTTCACGTGCTAATTGCTGGCGTGCAACAGGCATTAAACTGCGCCCACAACCTGAAGCTCCGTAAATCGCATAGAGTGTTGTCATTATTTTTGTTCCGGTGTGCCGGTAAATTTGGTCGTGGTGGCTTCACCTTCGGCACTGATATCATCCTTGGCAATCACTTTTTTCACGGTTTTTAACATGATTTTAAAATCGAGCCATAAAGACTGATTTTCCACATACCACGTATCGAGTTCAAACTTTTTTTCCCATGAAATGGCATTACGACCATTCACTTGAGCATGTCCTGTGATGCCCGGACGCACGTTATGACGTTTGGCCTGCTCACGATTATAGAGGGGTAAATATTCCATCAGCAGTGGTCGTGGTCCGACAATACTCATATCGCCTTTAATTACATTCCACAGTTCAGGCATTTCATCCAAACTGCTGGCACGAAGCATTTTACCAAATGCGGTCAGACGCTCACTGTCTGGCAATGGATTGCCATCGAGATCGAGTGCATCTTTCATAGTGCGAAACTTCACCATTTCAAAAGGCTTACCATGCAGACCCGGACGTAGCTGACGAAATAAGACTGGCGAACCTAAATTCTTTTTCACCTTATAAGCCACCAAAGCATAAACAGGAGACAGCAGCACCAGCGCAGATGATGCAATAACAATATCCAATAAGCGCTTTAACATGGTTCACTCTTAAGATTAGATGAAGATGGGGAAATGGTATCCATTTCTAGCAATGATTATACCCTGTTCGAGACCATCAGATTTGTAAAATATTTCAACGGTCAAAGGGACTCAAGTAGTGCCCATTCCAAAAGATCCCAAAAATATAGTCGTTTAGAGATCGGTCCAACGACGATTGACTGCATGACCCGGGTTATTCATGCTGATAACTTTCGCGTAGTTTCCTACCGCAGTTGCATTTTCAGGAATGTCTTTCGTCACAACGCTGCCCGCACCGATAGTGGCATTATTGCCAATTTTGACATGCTCAATAATGCAGACATTTGGCCCAATATAAACATTGTCACCAATTTCTGCTGCTTGACGGCCGCCATTTGCACCAATGGTGGTAAATTGCGATAAATTTACATTATTGCCAAGCACAGTCGTAGGGTTAACAACCAGCGGCCCGCCATGACCAATAAACAGACCATATCCAATTTGAGTTGTGGTATGAATATCTATGCCGTACTGCTTTTTTTTATAATAATAAATGGGATAAGCCAACTTTGCCCAAAATGATTTTGCACTGGCTAAACGCAGCCAAAATGAAAAATTAAAACCGCGATTGAATAAATAAGTTTTCAAAAATGATTTAAAACCAAGATTGCCCGTATAGCGGTATAAATCACTTTTTATATATTTTAAAGTCATCTGGATCGTCTCTAAAATTGGGTAAATCGCCTTTAATGGATATCCATTTCAGCCATCATGTGCTTATTCACTTGATGCACATCATATTTATTCAGCGCAATTTCTCGCGAACGCTGTCCCATATACTCAATCAGTTTTGGATCTTCAATAAAGTATTGCATGCATTGCACCAAATCATCTATAGACTTCACCCCGACCAAATAACCATTCACACCGTGCGATACCGTTTCACGACAACCCGGTGCATCAGTGGTAATAATCGCTCGACCCATCGCCATCGCCTCTAATACCGTACGTGGCGTACCTTCACGGTAGGACGGCAATACATAGACCGAGCTTTGGCTAATTGTAGGACGCACGTCACTGAGTTTGCCCCAATATTTGAGGCGACCATCGGCAATCCATTCATCAAGTTCAGCTTGTGAAATGGCCGAAGGATTATCATCAATCCAACCGACCAAATGAAATTCCGCTTCAGGATGCTTTTCTTTGATGATACGTGCGGCTTCGGCATATTCACGTACGCCTTTATCACCGAGCAAACGTGCAATCAGTAAGAATGAGGCTTTGACTGTCCCCGCATCATTTTGCGGTAAGGGCAATACATCAAAGTCTTGTACATTGACCCCTGAGCCATTCACCACCACCGTCGGTTTTTCAGCGTCAAGCAAATGCATGTCTTGGAACAGCTTGAGATCATCAGGATTTTGGAAAAAGACTTTATCACTATGTTTCAAGGCTTGTGCATATAAACCATGCACCATTTTTTGAAACAGGCTGCGTTTACCCGATTCGACATTTTGGAAGGCATAACCTAGACCGGTAATTAAAGCAAAGCGATGTGGGATTTTTGCCAACCATGATGCCAGCGTGCCGTAAATGACTGGCTTAATGGTATAAGACAGCACATAGTCAGGCTGAATTTGACGGATCTGCTGATAAAGATGTTTTAACAGTTTTAAATCCGACAGCGGATTGGTGCCTGTGCGTTGCATGGGAATTTCATGCAGATGATAGCCAAGGGCTTGCAGTTTTTGCTGTTCTTCAGGGAATGATGCGAATTCAGGCGCCATAATATGAATTTCGTAGCCTTGTGCATGAATAGCTTCCAACAGTTTCCCACGGAAATTTAAAACAGAAGGCAAAAAACTGCTGATCATCAGAAATTTCAACGGCTTTGCTCCCAAACTTGCATATATTGCTGACTCACTTTCTCAATACTGAAATGTGCTTCTACGCGCTCACGCACGGCTTGTTTCAACTGCAATCTTTGATCATTGCTTTGCTGCACATAATTTAAAATTGCTTGCACCAATACAGCCGAATTGCGCGGCGGTACAATTTCGCCAAGCTCTTGCACAATATATTGCGCATCACCAACATCGGTGCTGATACAAGGCAAACCTGATGCCATGGCTTCGACCAACACATTCGGAAAACCTTCGGTAATTGAAGTCATGAGGAATGCATCAATCGATTGATAAAAAGCAGGCATATCTGAGATTTGATCCAATAAATGGACTTTTTGACTATCCAATTGATATTGATCGAATAAAGCCTTTACTTCAGGATTCTCTAAACTCGCTCCGCTACCTGCAATTTTAAAGATGATGTCTTGATCCTTGAGTAAGCCCATCGTTTCAAACAAATAAGGGTAGCCTTTGGCCGTGTGATAACGCCCTGCAAAACCAATCACGATTGGTTCATGCAATTGGGGATTAGGCTGAAATTTATCGAGAAACACACCATTGGCAATCACTTGGCTATTGCCATTTTTAAAGCCGAAGGCCTGATGCTGCTGCATAGACGAATGCGCACAATAAATAATAGCACTAGGTTGCTGTGATAGTATTTTACTTATGCCCAAGGCAATCTTGGTGCTGATTGATTCATCTTTAGGAGAAGCAAGAGAATGATGAATACCCCATACGACCTTTGGTTTTTTCGCTAAACCAATAACACTGAGACTGGTCAATGCATTGGCATGGTACATCCAGCATTGCACCGTTGCGGGCTGTAGCTTTTTGAGTAATGCGCGCAGCTGACTCACCGTACTCAGCGTATTTAAACCATTCCAACCGAGCGCATAATGCGACTGACAACGCTCTAAAGTACTTTGATACACCTCGGAAGTTTTCATCAGTGCAATGATCACGTGCTGATAGTCATGTTCAGTTTGCTGAATTAAGCGTGCCAACATCATTTCGGCACCACCCACGCCTGCAAAGTTGGTGATCACATGTACCATCAAAGGTTTGCTCATGCCGCCGACTCCATCATTCGCAAATACTGCTTGAGTACGGTTTGCTTATGAAACTGCTGAATATGTGATTCAAAATCAGCATCTTGATATTGCACATAATCTGCAAATATCGCTTGCTGTATCGCTTGGGTTAAACCTGCCTGATCATTACATTCCACCAACAAACCAAACTTAGAGTTTTCTAGAATTTCCATTGGTCCACTTGGACAGTTGGTACTCACCACTTTCACTTTAGAGGCTAAGGCTTGAATAAGTACACCCGGCAAGCCTTCCCAATTCGAGCTTAAAACAAATAGCGATGCATATTTAAAATAAGCGTATGGATTGGCATCAAAGCCCGGCAAATCCACCACGTCTTTTAAACCCAATTCAGCAACTAAAGCCTCAAACTCTGCACGCAGTTCGCCCTCACCTAAAATCAATAATCGGGTTTCAGGATGCTGATCATGCAAGGCTTTAAAGGAGCGGATCAGAAAACCAAAGTTCTTTGCTTCAGTGAGACGCCCCACTGCCAAAATCACTTTATGGTCATCATTTAAAAATTTGTGTGTGACTGGCGCTTTGAGTTTTTCAAAATAGGCATCGTCCAATACAGGGTTATAAATCGTGCTCAGATTATTATTTTTATAGCCATAATATTCACGAAAATCGGCTTCAACCCCTTTGGAAACACAGACCACTTGCTGTGCCATGGGATAAGTCCAATTCACCAAAGTTTTCAGCAAAAATTTGGCAAGACCTTGCAATTTTAAGTTTTTGGACGGCGTAGATACTTCACGGAAGATTAATCGCGTTTTAACACCTGCGAGTCTTTTCGCAATACCTGCCACAATATTGGTGTGGGTTTGCGTTGCGACTAAGCAGTCGTATTGCTCAGCTTTCATTTTTATTTTTAAAGGCTTGATGCTATTCATCACCCGACCGCAATTAAAATTCACCAATTGAATTTTCGGGCTGACTTCAGGCAACAGCTTAGCTTTATCACCTGTGACATTACACACGCCCAAATGAATATTTAGACCTTGTTCCGCAAAGCTGTTGGCGAGTTGAATGACTGTACGTTCTGCACCGCCACCGCCCAAGCTCGGCAAAAAGAACATGACTTTATTCAACATATGCAGACCTAAATTTTAAAATGGGAGAATATTAATGCAGTGTTTTTGAGGCTTGAATCGCCATGGCACGCTCAACACGCTCACGATAATCCGTGATGCCAGCAAGCTCACTGTCACTGGCACAGGTGCTTTGAATTTTGGCTTGATAATCAGCAAAACTGGATACCACTTTGGCAGGCACACCAATCGCCACGCTATGATCAGGAATATCTTTTGTCACCACTGAGCCTGCACCAATCACCACATTTGAGCCAATGCTCACGCCTGGCATTACAATGGTATTGACCCCAATAAACACATGCGAACCAACTTGAATTGGGGCAAAGCGTTGGTAGCGCTTGCCTTGCTCATCATGAACCAAACATGTACTGCCGTCATGGGTAATAAATTTCACCCCTGAGGTCACGGTCACATGATCACCAAGGCTGACCAAAAATGGTTCTGAGCCCCAGCTTTTAATATAGATTCGACAGTTTTCACCGACTTTTACACCTTTTTTACGTGCATAAGCCACACTGCCTTTTGCCATAAAATAAGCCAAATCAAACAGCTGTCGAAACGCAGAAACCATAAATGCCATACGCATGACCTATGTCAGGATCAGAAAATCAAAAGGGAGAAAATTAAGCTGAATATTTTACGCTGAAAATCTACTTTACGATATGGAAACCGCAGTCACGATGCAGGATGAAAAAAAAGATCAGAGCGATTTGATTTTTTTAACAGGACTACCGACATAGACACCTGATTCATCCAAAGGTTTCGAGACGAGGCTACACGCACCAATCACCGAATCACTTGGAATTTTCACACCATCAAGTACCGTCACCCGTGCACCAAGCCAAATATTTTCGCCTAAACTGACCCCTTGTTTAGTAATTGCATCTTTTACCAAAAGATCAGGTTCACCAAATTTATGATTACTGGCAATGATAATGCTTTGCGTGCCTATACGGGTGTTATCGCCAATGCTCACACCGCCACAGCCATTGATAAATGACTTCGAGTTAATGCTGACATCTTTACCAATCGACACCTTGCCACCAAAGCATTTGATATAACAACTTTCACCAATAAAACTGTTATCCGCGATTTCTAAGCTTGCGCCTTGCTCGACAATTAAACTGACATGATCACCAATATAAACATTCTGACCAATCTTCACTTGTCCACTAATATCAACCGTACAGGCTTTACCGAAATAACGAAATTTCGTGCCAAAAGCCACATTATAAAATTGCTGACGGCATTGTGCAGTGAACCAATTCATCAGTTTTAACAGTTTAAAAAACATCAGCTTTTGTTTCTCCACACCACATATAAAATGGCAAAGTTATAAATAATCAGCGCCACAGGCACCGCCAAGAGCATATAAATTTTATCGGCACATAAAACATATAAGCCTGCAAATAAAGCGAACTTAACCATGAGTTCTACGATTTGTAGTTTAAATAAGACTTGGCTATTCCGCTTGGCAATTAAATAAGCCGAACTTGGCGGATTACAGAAAACCGCCCAATAGCCTAGAGCTAAAATTTGGAAATAAGTTGAGATACCAACCCATTCAGAACCAAAAATCCAAAGATATACCGATTCAGGCAAGATAAAGAAAATTGCAAAAAGAGGCAGTGACACTAAGCTTAAATGCATACTTGCCTTTAAGGCATTTTTATTTGAATCCGTGCTTTTAAACTTACGGATAAAAAACTGGCGTAAAGTCTGCGAAATCAAATTGATCGGCACACGTAAAGTCCGCTCGACAATGGCATAGAAACCCATTGCCTGGACACCGACAAAATGCGACACCACATAATACGGTAAATTATGTGAAAAACTATTCAACAAGGCATGCGGGGTATTGGCATAAATAAAATCTTGATAATTTTTAAATGCCTGCCAACTGACTTGATAGAGCTGATACTTCAATAGGTAGAGCAACATCGCCACAATCATCAGAATCGAGCTGACATTGTAGCTATTCACCAAACTGATCTGCATAAACAGTGGCAAACTCAGTTGCACTGCAACCACAATCGCACTTCTAAAAATATTTAAGCTCGCACAAAAATATTCCTTATGCGCAGCAAATTGATAGTTATAAACGCTTTGAAGCAAGGTATTGGCAAGCACACCAGTTGCCACAGCACATGCCATTTCAACATTTAAAATCAGGCTGATAACGATGCCACTCATCACAGCGATTACTGTTGAAAAGACTGCACCCTCAAAAATCAGGCTTTTTTTATCTTGTTCCTCAGCGACCAACAGCGCTTGATCCAAACGTAAATTGGCTACTGTTGAAAGTACACTGACAATCGCCAAAGCAATGCCATACGCGCCAAAATCAGTAACAGAATATAGACGTGTTAAAACAGGAAGTGCGATAAATGTCATTATCGCACCTGCCAGTAAACTTAAGGTAATCAGTCCAATAGACTGATACTTTGCGAAAATTTTCGCAATCATCTGTTCAATATCATTTTAAGTTATTGACATACCAACGCATCGCCAATTGAATGCCTTCGGCAATTTTAAACTGCGGTGCATAACCCAAGCCTTGCTCAATTTTGGCAATACTGGCTTGCGAATGACGTACATCACCTGCACGGAACTCACGGTACACAGGATCACGGTCAAATTGAACATCATTTTCAGCAAGTGCCACTTGAATGGCGCGATATAACTCATTCAACGTAGTACGGTCACCCACAGCCACGTTATACACTTGGTTTTTAGCGTCATCAGATGCAGTTGCCGCCAAAATATTGGCTTGAACCGTATTATCAATAAAACAGAAATCACGGCTGGTTTCACCATCGCCATTAATGTACACATCTTCGCCCGCGATCATCGATGCCGTCCATTTCGGAATCACAGCGGCATAAGCACCGTTTGGATCTTGGCGCTGACCAAACACGTTGAAATAACGTAAACCAATCGCTTTAAAACCGTAGCTACGTGCAAATACATCGGCATATAGCTCATTCACATACTTGGTTACTGCATAAGGCGACAATGGATTACCAATGTTTTCTTCAACTTTTGGCAATGCAGGATGATCACCATAAGTCGAACTGCTGGCTGCGTATGTGAAGCTTGCAACACCCGCATCACGTGCAGCCGTCAGCATATTTAAGAAACCGCTGATATTGGTGTCATTGGTAGTAATCGGATCGGCAATCGAACGCGGTACAGAACCTAAAGCGGCTTCATGCAGGACATAATCCACGCCAACACAGGCTTTTTGGCAGTCGGAAAATTGGCGAATATCACCTTCAATAAAACTGAATTTCGCCCATTGCTCAGCAGTCACTAAACTTTGCACTTCATCCAAATTATGCTGATGACCTGTGGCAAAGTTATCTAAACCCACTACGGTTTGGTTGAGCTTAAGTAATGTTTCGAGAAGATTCGAGCCAATAAAGCCCGCAACACCTGTCACTAGCCATGTTTTAGGTGCTGTTTTAAGGTTTTCACATACCTGTTGGTATTGATTCATTTGGTATGCCCCTTACAAACGAAGATCAGATTCGGCTTGAGATAACACGTATTTCAAGTCATACAGCACATGATCAGCTTTACCCAAAGCACGGATGGCATCTACGCCCATGTCTTTAAATTGCTCATGCGCGACTGCCAAAATCACAGCATCATATTCACCTTGTGCAGGCGCTTGTACAGGCTGAATCCCATATTCATGCACAGCTTCAGCAGCATCCACCCAAGGATCATAGACATCTACATTGACATGATATTCTTGCAATTCTTTCACAATATCAATAATGCGGGTATTACGGATATCCGGGCAATTTTCTTTAAAGCTTAAACCTAAAATTAAAACTTTGGCATCTTCTACTTGAATGCGTTTTTTCAGCATGGCTTTCACCAACTGCGTGACCACATAAGCCCCCATACCATCATTTAAACGGCGACCCGCTAAAATAATTTCAGGGTTGTAGCCAATCGCTTGGGCTTTATGCGTTAAATAGTACGGGTCAACACCGATACAATGACCGCCAACCAAACCAGGGCGGAACGGTAAGAAGTTCCATTTTGTTCCCGCCGCTTTTAATACCGCTTCGGTATCAATGCCCATTTTATTGAAAATCAACGCCAATTCATTAATTAAGGCAATATTCACATCACGCTGGGTGTTTTCAATCACCTTCGCTGCTTCAGCTACTTTAATGCTGGCTGCTTTATGTGTGCCTGCTTCAATAATCAGGTTATAGACTTCATCAACATAATCAGCGATTTCAGGTGTTGAGCCTGAAGTAATTTTTAAAATATTGGTGACGCGGTGCAGTTTATCGCCTGGGTTAATACGCTCAGGGCTATAACCTGCATAAAAATCTTGATTGAAGGTTAAGCCTGAATTTTTCTCTAAAACAGGGATACACACTTCTTCGGTTGCACCCGGATAAACTGTTGACTCGTAGACAACCACATCACCTTTTTTCAACACTTTTGCAATGCTTTCTGAAGCTTTCACCAATGGGGTTAAATCTGGTTGTTTATATTCATCAATCGGGGTTGGAACAGTAACAATAAAAAAATTACAGTCATTTAAGTCTTCTAAATTTGCGCTGTAACTTAATTGAGCTGATTGTGCTAATTCTTCAGGAGAAACTTCTAAGGTATGATCACGTCCGCTACGTAATTCATCAATACGCTTCTGATGAATATCAAAGCCCACCACGGGAACTTTTTTTCCAAACTCAACAGCTAGCGGTAAACCGACATAACCTAATCCGATTATGGCAATTTTTAATTCGGAGAGTTGTAACATACTGAAGCCTATGTCATCGATGAATCATCAATCATCGTTATGTTGTAAATAGCGTTAAATTATATCAGAAAATCAAATTTCGATTGTGTAATGATGTTCTATGAGGACTGTAATTTTAATCAAAAATATTTATAGGATTAAACAATTCACCCTATAAAACCAACTTTGTATATTTAAAAAAATTTAAATAACAATAAGATCTTTAAAAAGAAATTCATCCATGCAAGTCTTGATTAAACTTACGATTTAAAACAAATGTAAAGCTATATTCTACAAGGTGAATAGTATAAACTTAACATTCTAAAATGAGTAATTTGGGTACTTAAACCCGTATTTCAATTCAATGATTCAAATATTTTATAAATAGGATTTGTATTCGAGTGAGTTACTATCGTTATAGCTGTATGTTAGCTTTGAGTCTAAGTATGACGGGTTGTGCCATTACTTCAGGCTTACAAACCTATGACCTTCCTAAAGAAGGCACATTTCAGACTGATTTAGGCTCGACAGTCAATGTTATTAAACTAACTCAAGAAAATTTAGTTGCTGTTCAACCCGCCCAAGTAAATCAGCAAAATTTTGCCCATCTGTTCAATCAACAACAAAAAAGTTATCGTTTAAATCCGGGTGATATTTTATCTATTTATTTATGGGCATACCCTGAAATTACACCACCCACAAATACAATTAACAATCAAGATGCCATTATTTCTAATGGCTACCAAATTGATCAAAGTGGCTATATCCAATTTCCAATTATTGGCCGATATAAAGCTGCAGGAAAATCGCTGATACAAGTCAATCAGGAATTACGCAGCCAACTTGCTCGTTACTTAAAAACCCCAGATGTGATTGTTCGCGTACTTTCCTACCAAGGACAACGTTTTTCGGTTCAAGGTAATGTAATGAAAGGTGGTCAGTTTAATCTAACCGATCAGCCGACAAGTATTTATACTGCTTTAGGTATGGCGGGCGGAGTAAATAGTCAATTTGGTGACAATGCATCTTTAACCTTAGTTAGAAATGGTCAAAGTTATGTACTCAATAGTATTGAACTTGAAAAAGCTGGATATTCTTTACACAACTTACTCATCAAACCGAATGACACAATTTATGTCAACTCCCGTGAAAACCAAAAAATTTATGTGATGGGAGAGTCTGGAAAAAACCAATCTTTACCCATGCGTGAACAAGGCATGAGCTTAAGTGATGTCCTGGGGGAAAGTCTAGGGATTAACTCACTTTCAGCGAGTCGAGGTAAAATATACGTTGTGCGTAGCGATATGCATAGCCCAATGACTGAAATTTACCATTTAGATTTGACCAGTATTGGTGATTTTGGTCTCGCAAACCAGTTCAAAATGCGTAGCAATGATATTGTGTATGTTGATGCATCTGGTTTAGCTCGTTGGCAGCGTGTGATCAATCAAGTGATTCCTTTCTCAAATATGATCTATAACATGGACAGATTGGGCCAATAATGTTATTTAAAAATATTTTGGTGGTCTGTGTAGGTAATATTTGCCGAAGCCCTATGGCAGAATATCTCCTAAAAAAAGCTCATCCCGATCTGAATATTTATTCAGCGGGAATCTCAGGTATGATTGGACATGCAGCAGATGAAAAAGCTCAATACTGTATGCAAAAAATTGGCATCGATATGAGTGGACATATTGCCCAAAAATTAAATGCTGAACTGATCAAAAAATCAGATTTAATTTTGGTCATGAGTTCAAATCAACAAAAGCATATTGAACAGACATGGCCATTTGCAAAGGGAAAGACTTTTCGTTTAGGTCATTGGCAAGGTAAAAATGTGCCTGACCCATATCAGCACGATCAAGCTTTTTTTGACCAGACCTCAGAACTGATCCAATCTTGCGTTGCAGATTGGACTAAACAAATTTAACTTTTGATGTACGATTATGAGCCAAAATACCAATACAGAAGATACAATTGATTTAAAAGAATTATTTTTCTCTCTGATTGCACAGTGGAAGTTAATTGCTTTATGTGTAATTTTAAGTCTCGTTTGTGCCCTGCTTTATTTAAGAACCACGCCTGATACCTACGCAGTAAATGCACTGGTACAGGTTGAGGAAAGTAAAGGAACTTCAGCAGCACTCTTGGGTGATCTATCAAGCATGATTGATCAAAAACAACCTGCCCAAGCAGAAATTGAGATTCTTAAATCACGTTTAGTTCTTGGTAATGTCATTCAGAGTTTACATCTCGACCTAAAAATTTCCGGTACAGAAAATTCTTTCACTGATCGCTTATTTTCCCCGCATGAATATGTCACAGAATATAAAAATAAATCAGTAACTTTTAAAGACGATGAAAAAAGTTTTGAAGTCCGTCAATTTAATGTGCCTAACGTATATCGTGATAAAGACCTCAGTTTAAGCTTCGAAGATAATCTCATTACACTGATAGATACCGAAACTGAAGAAAAAATTCTGACTGCGAAGCTCAATCAAGCGAATTCATTACGTACCACTGATGGATCGTGGGATATTTCGATTTTTACCCGCGACAAGTTAAAAGATCACTACCTAATTCAAAAGCAATCTTTACCTGCTGCAGTTGATAATATTTTAGAGAATTTTTCGGTTGCTGAAAAAGGGAAAATGACCGGTGTCCTTGGATTAAATTATCAGGGTCAAGATAAAGAACATATTACCCAAGTACTCAATTCAATTTTAGCAGCCTATAGCCAGCAAAATATTGAACGCCGTTCAGCTGAAAGCGCGCAGACCTTAAAGTTTTTGGATGAGCAACTACCTGAACTAAAACAACAACTGGATGTTGCGGAACGCGAATTTAACAAATTCCGTCAAGAGTTTAATACGGTAGATGTCACTAAAGAGTCTGAGTTGTATTTAACTCAAAGTATTACACTCGAAACCCAAAAAGCACAGCTTGAACAAAAAGTAGCTGAGGCGTCTGCAAAATACACCAGCGAACACCCAGTGATGCAGCAAATGAATGCACAATTGGGGGCAATTAATAGCAAAATTGCTGAACTAAATGCCACATTAAAAAAACTTCCAGATTTACAACGCCGCTATTTACAGCTTTATCGTGAAGTTGAAGTGAAACAGCAACTCTATACCGCTCTACTCAACTCTTACCAACAACTCCGTATTGCAAAAGCAGGGGAAATTGGTAATGTCCGCATCGTTGATACTGCAGTAGAGCCAATTGAACCTATTAAACCTAAAAAGTTAATTGTCCTTATACTCTCGCTATTTGTCGGTGGCTTTATTGGTGTATTAATTGCTCTTGTTCGCAATATGCTTCGCTCAGGAATTAAAGATTCTTCAGAAATTGAAAATAATCTGGATCTTCCGGTTTATGCCACTGTGCCACGTTCCCCTGTTCAAGAAAGTCGCATCAAGTTACTGAAGAAGAAAAAGACCATTCCTGTACTTGCGGTTAAAAATAGCGATGATATTGCAATTGAAAGCCTGCGCAGTATGCGTACTGCCATTCACTTTGCACTGACATCTGCAAAAAATAACCTGATCATGATTTCGGGGCCAGCACCAGAAGTTGGTAAATCGTTTATTTCAACCAATTTAGCTACGATTCTTGCGCAAAGCGATAAACGTGTTTTAATTATTGATGCCGATTTACGTCGTGGTTATTTGAACAAATACTTCAATCATGACAACCAACCAGGTCTTTCTGAATATTTAAATGGTCAGCGTGATCTAGACAGCATCATTAAAACCACTGAAATTCCAAATTTGAGTGTGATTACTCGTGGTAAAAGCCCTTCTAATCCATCTGAGCTTTTAAGTTCTGGTAAATTCAAAGAATTCTTAGATTTGATTTCACCGATGTTTGATCATGTAATCATTGATACGCCTCCAATACTTGCGGTGACAGACGGTATCATTATTTCGCAATATGCTGGTGTGAATTTGGTGATTGCTCGTTATGCGAAAACTCAGTTGAAAGAACTAGAGTTAACCGTGAACCGCTTTGAACAAGTGGGTGTGAAGGTCAATGGTATTATTCTAAACGACATTCAACGTAGCTCAGCTGGTTATGGTTATGGTTATGGTTATAACTATTCTTATGGTTATAAAGCTTCAAAAGACCAAGACTAATTCAAGCCTATTCAAAAAAGCCACCGAATACGGTGGCTTTTTTTATGTGCGAAATTTATGTTGCATGCCACTTTCTGTATAAAAAATGTTTTATATATTCATACCGTTATAGTATAAAAATAAGAACATGACTATGATGATCTTTCCTGCACCTTACCTGATCATAGAGATAGGTAAGCGCTGAACAGGAAAAGTCTGCTAGAATTTCAGCAACTTTTTACATATAAAATAATTGTGGGAAAATATATGAGTAAGGCCCTACCTATCGCTGTCGCTGTATTACTCGGCGGTGCCGCACTTGTTCCTGTTTACTATGCAACTAAAACACCTGCTACGCAATCAGCAACATCAACTCAACCAGCTGCAAATGCTTCTGCTGTCGCTAAAATCAGTTATGCACTTGGTTATGAAGTTGCCCATCAAACGCCTCCAGAATTAGATATTGATAGCTTTGTCACTGGCGTTCGTGCGGGTCATGCTCGTGCAAAACCTGCATATACTGAAGAAGAATTACAAAAAGCATATGCTGAGTTCCAGCAAGAAATGCAAAACAAGCAGCTCGAAAGCAATAAGCAAGCACAAAGTAGCAGCGATAATTTCTTAACAGAAAACAAAAGTAAAGCTGGGGTTAAAACCACTGCTTCTGGTTTACAGTACCTAACAACGAAAGAAGGTACAGGTAAACAACCGCAAGCCACATCAGTTGTTAAAGTTCACTACACAGGTAAGTTAGTGGATGGCACTGTATTTGATAGTTCAGTACAGCGCGGCGAGCCAATTGAATTCCCATTGAATCAAGTGATTCCAGGTTGGACTGAAGGTCTACAGTTAATGAAAGAAGGCGGCAAAGCCACTTTGTATATTCCTTCAAACCTCGGTTATGGTGCTCAAGGTGTTCCGGGAACGATTCCACCGAACAGTACTTTAATTTTTGATGTAGAACTCATTGAAGTTAAATAATAAAACCGGTACAGGAGAGCTTTTCGCTCTCCTGCTTTATTTTGAGACTCGGTCATGAAATTACAGATCAGTATGTTGTGTTTGGCACTCTGCTCAAGCACTGTATTTGCCAAAGATGTCAGTAATAAAAGTAGTGCTGCAGAACAAGTCGGTTATAGTTTTGGTTATTTAATGGGACGCAGTAATGCTGAATCCATTAAGGATTTAGATATTGATGCATTTGTTGCAGGTTTAAAGGCAGCATCTAAAGGTCAAGCTTCGTCACTAACAGATGAAGAAATGACCCGTGCCTTAACCCAATATAAAAAGCAAACCGAAGCGAAACAACTGATTGAACTGAAACAAAAAGCGGATGCGAATGCCACCATTGGTTCAGCTTTTCTTGCTGAAAATGCCAAAAAACCGAGCATTCTGGTCACGAAATCTGGCCTGCAGTATCAAGTCATTCAAGCTGGCAAAGGTAAGTCACCTAAAGCCAATTCAACAGTGAAAGTTCACTATGAAGGTCGCTTAATTGATGGCACTGTTTTTGATAGTTCAATTGCACGCAACCAACCTGCGATGTTCCAGGTAAGCCAAGTCATTCAGGGTTGGACAGAAGGTCTCCAGTTGATGAAAGAAGGTGCAAAATATCGCTTCTTCATTCCTGCAAACTTGGGCTATGGGCAAATTGGTTCAGCAGACGTCATTGAGCCAAACAGCACGCTGATTTTTGATGTAGAACTCATTGAAGTGCTCCCGAAATAACAAGACTCCCTTCAGGAGCATCGACAAATCTCGTTGCTCCTCAATATTTCATCGTTCCATTATTTTCTTTTACAATTTTTTTGATTGATTTGACTTAAAATTCACATTGATATCTTATATTTATTTCACAAAAACCAATTTCCCTTTATTTTAAGTCTTCATCAACTGCGCAGCCGCACATAAGGATTTGACCATGACCGTTAAAATTAAGACTCGCGAAATTCAATATACAGCAGCTGATGGAACTCAACTTTTTGGCTATTTTGCCGCACCAGAGTCAGACACTGCAGTCGCAGGTGTGTTAGTTGCACCTGAATGGTGGGGACGCAATGAATATACCGAACAACGTGCGCGCGAATTGGCTGAACAAGGCTATGCTGCTTTCGCTTTGGATATGTATGGTGACAAAAAAGTCACCACAGATGCCAAGCAAGCTTATGAATGGATGATGCAAACTTTTGATCATACTGACACCATCGTGACCCGTGCGTCTGCTGCATTAAACACTTTGGCACAGCAAAAAGAAGTAAATGCAGATAAACTCGCAGCTATAGGCTTTTGCTATGGCGGAAAAGTCGTGCTGGATTTAGCTCGTTCAGGTGCTGCATTAAAAGCTGTGGTGACCTTCCATGCAACACTTGCTACAGCGACTCCTGCATAAACAGGACAAGTCCAAGCAGAGATTTTAGTGCAACATGGTGAGCTCGACTCGATGGTGAGCTTAGATGATGTTGCAACCTTTAGAAATGAAATGGATGCTGCCCAAGTGCAGTATCAAATCAATATTTTTGAAGGTGCAAAACATGGCTTTAGCAACCCGATGGCGGATGAACGCGCCAAAGCAAACGGCGTAGATTTAGCTTATAACGCTGCTGCAGAACAACAAAGCTTAGCGGCCATGTATGCTTTGTTAGCACGCCAGCTTAGTTCTTAAAGCGCTAAGAACCAATACCAATATTTAATTTATAAAAATGAGGAGAGCACAATGACAGAACTCAATTGTCCATATTGCAATTTTGACGAATATGACGTGATTGCAAAAAATGATTTTGGTGTTGTACTTCCTGAACCACATACACTGTCTAAAGGGCATGCTGTCATTGTCCCACTACGTCATGTTGGTTCATTTTTTGAAATTACTGATAAAGAACGTAAAAGTTTAATGTCCTTACTTGAACAAGCGCGTAATGAATTAAATTTACGCTATCAACCTACTGGCTTTCATATTGGGTTTAATGATGGACAAGTTTTTGGCGAAGCCACTGAACATGTGCATATTCACATTATTCCACGTTATGAAAACCAAACATTGGCGCTCGATACCCGCTGGGGCTTTAAAAGCTAAACTTTAAATTTACACTCACTAAGGAGCCTCGGCTCCTTTTTTGATGGCCACTATTTTTGCATTTCCCCTGATATACAGATTTCGTTTTGAACAAAAAGAATGCCTATTGAAAGATGTATACTAGGCAGGTTTTTTCAATTTTGACTGTATTGCATGTTTAACTTTTCTGATGCCCTTCTCGACTGGTTTGATGTCCATGGTCGTCATGACTTACCGTGGCAAGTGAAGGATGACCCTTACAAAGTATGGGTTTCAGAAATTATGCTACAACAGACTCAAGTCAAAACCGTCTTACAATATTTTGATCGATTTATTCAACGGTTTCCGACTGTTGAAGATTTAGGCCATGCCTCTTGGGATGATGTGGCGCCCTATTGGGCTGGCTTAGGCTACTATGCACGGGCTCGGAACTTACACAAAGCTGCGGGTATTGTTGCACGTCAGGGACATTTTCCAAGCAATCTTGAGCAGTGGATGGAACTACCGGGCATCGGCCCGTCTACCGCGGGTGCGCTGATGTCTTTGGGTTTAAGACAATATGGCGTGATTATGGACGGCAACGTCAAGCGTGTATTGTCTCGTTTCTTTGCTATTGAAGATGATTTATCGAAACCTGTACATGAACGGGCCATGTGGCAACTGGCGACAGAGCTCTGCCCCACTGAACGCAACCACGATTATACCCAAGCGATTATGGATCTGGGTGCAACCGTTTGCACGCCGAAAAAACCGCTCTGTTTATATTGTCCCATGCAACAGCACTGCAAAGCACATGCACAAGGTTTAGAGACTGAATTACCTTATAAAAAGCCTAAAAAGCCTGTTCCAGTGAGAGAGGCTCAAGTCATGCTGATTCAATCTGCAGGAGAATGGCTGTGGATACAACGTCCGAATAGCGGTCTATGGGGCGGTCTGTGGTGTTTACCTATTTTTGATCAACCCCATGAGTTTCAATCCCACACTCAGCAGCTTGGACTGAAACCTACCACTACTCAAGTGCAGATATCACATAGCTTTACCCACTTCACTTGGCTTTTAGAAGCTACTGTATTTACCGTTGCTGCCGATCAAAAAGAGCATTTAGCGATTGAATGCAACGCACAGTGGTATACCCCGATACAAGCCACTGCACTCGGTATTCCAACCGCCATGAAAAAACTCATTTCTACGCTAGAACTCGAAAGCCATTCTATGCCATAGTTTTGAACTGCTCATCAATTGTATAGGGACAAATGTGACTCAAGGATTTTTTCAGCTTCGCAAAGGGTTGTTCGGCGGTATTGGTTTTATTTTGCTTTTACTTAGCGCCTGTACGTCGACTCCACCCAAACCATCAGGCAGTACATTGCCTGCTCATGAAGTGAAAAAATTACAAAACATGCGTTTATCCAATCAATTGCCTGTTCCTGTTCATGAAGTCAAACGAAGTGCGCTCAAGGATACTTGGGGCGCAGCGCGTAGCCAAGGACGAAGCCACGAAGGCATTGATATTATTGTTCCACGTGGAACAAAAGTCCTCAGTGCTACAGAAGGTTTAGTTGCTGACTTACGTAATAACAATTTGGGTGGTAAAGTGATATGGATTATGGGGCCCGCAGGTTCTTGGCATTATTATGCGCATCTTGATGGTCATAAACGTGGCTTAAACGTCGGCGACTATGTCAAAAAAGGTGATGTCATTGGCTATGTAGGTAATACTGGCAATGCTCGACATACTGCACCACATTTGCATTATGGCATTTACTTGGGTGGTAAAGGTCGCAATGCCGTTAACCCCTATCCGTATTTACGTTAATTTTAGGAAACATACATGTCAGAAGCGTTGATCAATCGTCTGGTGGAATTTGCAGAATCTGGTAATCAACAAAAAATCAGCCTCCATGGACAGTCTTATCAGGGCTGGATCATGGAGATCACTGAAGAAGCATTACTCATCAGCACCGGCTACGCAGACAAATCTGGTAAAGATGTATGGATTCAATTTGCCGATCTCGATCAAGCGGAACTGTTGTATTGGGACAATAAAAACGACCAATGGACAGCTTTTAAAATTTAAGTCAAAAAGGAGCATTCAACATGACGATACAACGCTGTGCTTGGTGCTCCGAAGATCCTTTATATATTGCCTACCACGACACTGAGTGGGCTAAACCTAGTTTTGATGAGCAGCATCTCTTTGAAATGCTATGTCTTGAAGGACAACAAGCGGGGCTGTCTTGGATCACTGTGCTGAAAAAGCGGGCCTGCTATCAGCAACATTTTTTTCAATATCCCATTGCCGAAATCGCAGCGTTGAGTGACCTACAATTACAAGAAAAATTACAAGATTCAGGTTTGATTCGCCATATCGGCAAACTCACTGCCATTCGTGATAATGCCAAAGCATGGCAACAGTTAAAAGCCCAAGGGATTCATCCTGTTGAATTTTTTTGGAATTTTGTCGAAGGACACATTGCCAATAATGATGTCGTTGAATATCGCAGCGCCCCTGCACAAACCGCTCAAAGTCAGGCCATGTCCAACGCATTAAAAAAGCATGGTTTTAAATTTGTCGGCCCGACGACTTGCTATGCTCTGATGCAAGCCATTGGCATGGTCAATGATCATGAAAATCACTGTGACTTTAAATACACGCACGAAGAATGACCTCAAAAACAGAAAGGATAGAATAATGAGTGACAATACAATCCACGCCTATGCAGCAATGAACAGTGGTGAAGCCCTTGTTCCCTATCAATTTGATGCAGGTGAATTACAAGCCCATCAGGTTGAAGTCAAAGTCGAGTATTGCGGTCTTTGTCACTCAGATATTTCTATTATCCAAAATGATTGGAAATCTTCGGTTTATCCTGTGGTCCCAGGGCATGAAGTGATTGGAACCATTACCCAACTCGGCAGCGAAGCCAAAGGACTGAAAATCGGACAGCGTGTGGGCATTGGCTGGACAGCAGAAAGTTGTCAACACTGTGACTCGTGTATCGATGGTCGCCAAGTGCAATGTACTGGAACCAAGACGGCGACAATCGTCGGTCATGCAGGTGGCTTTGCCGACAAAGTCCGTGCGGGCTGGCAATGGGTTATTCCCCTTCCAGATGATCTCGATCCAACCAGTGCTGGTCCTCTACTCTGCGGCGGGATTACGGTATTTGATCCCATATTACAGCACCAAATTCAGGCCATTCACCATGTTGCCGTGATCGGCATTGGTGGTTTAGGTCATATGGCGATTAAATTGCTCAAAGCTTGGGGCTGTGAAATTACCGCATTCAGCTCAAACTTAGATAAAACCGATGAACTTAAAGCTATGGGGGCTGACC
Organism: Acinetobacter sp. YH01024; assembly: GCF_013420195.1. Classification (NCBI taxonomy): domain Bacteria; kingdom Pseudomonadati; phylum Pseudomonadota; class Gammaproteobacteria; order Moraxellales; family Moraxellaceae; genus Acinetobacter; species Acinetobacter sp. YH01024. The sequence continues at coordinate 7,669 of NZ_VOYQ01000010.1, read as the reverse complement.
ATGTGGTGAATAGTCGTGATCTTGCCGCGATTAAAGCACAACGTGGTAAGTTCAATTTAATTTTAAGCACGGTCAATGTGACGTTGGATTGGCAAGCCTATCTTTCAACTTTGGCACCGAATGGAAGCGTTCACATGCTCGGCCTAGCACTTGAGCCGATGCAAATCCCCGCAGGTATGCTGATCAGTGGTGCTAAATCTGTCACTGGCTCATCAACAGGCTCTCCTGCAGCACTGCGTGAATTACTTCGATTCGCCGCACGTCAAAATATTGCACCACAAATTGAAATGTATCCCATGTCTCAGGTGAATGAAGCGATTGAACGTTTGCATTCAGGAAACGTGCGTTATCGAATTGTGCTGAAAGCTGATTTTTAACGGCAAAAATCTAAGCCCAAAAAGCCTGCTGCATGCAGGCTTTCTTCTGCCCTTTATACACTCATCAAAATTAGACGGTGTTTGTATTTATGCATTCCTTACGCAGTTTCGAGCGGGTCTAATCATCTTCAGCACACTCACGCTTATGGCGTGCCAACCCGAACAGCACACTCAAGCTCAAAGCCAGCAAAATTTTATCTGTAAATCTTTAATTCAAGGCTTTTTAAGTGCCCAAAAACTGACGCAATATGAACTTGAGCAGATCCAACCGATCACTAGCGGCGGGTTACATCAGCAGCTATATATTTATAAAGCCAAATCTGAAAACGGCATGAATATCATGCCGCAGCAAGCCAAACTTCGCTTTGCCTGTGAACAATTGACTGCGCGGCAATTTCAAATCAAGTTACATCCGCATCAATTTCCAGAACAGACCTTACTCAGCATCGAACTTCCAGAAACACAGCACATGCAGCAGTTGACTGCATTTCGTCTGCCTGAGATGCAAAGTCATTGATCGTTCATATTGAACTGAATCATTACTGGTGCTTATTTTAAAATTTCGGGAAATGCCGTTGCAGTTTTGCTTTTACCCAACTGCACTTTCATTTTTTGTAGCATTTGATAAGGCTGTTGCTGCACAAACATATTCACGAAACTGAGCGGAATGGAACCTTCCGGATTGGCGTAGCCATAGGTCGAAACTTTGACCTTTTGATTGCCTAAACGCTGGAAGGTCCAATCTCCCTCATAGTCGGTTAGGCGTACATAATTGGGATTGATCGGATAACCTTTTTTCACCGCTTTATTTTGGATGCTAATAATGCCCTGTGCATCTTTACGCATTTTGCCTTGTACCACCAAATCACGGTCTTTTAAGGGAAAAGGAAAATCCAACACCATATATAAACTGAATTCACCTTTCTGGTCATCGCGGGATAAGACTTTGACACTGCCCATATAAGGGACCCAATTTACTGCATTTTCCACATCTAAAATCAGGGTAACCGCTTTTTCGATGGGCACATCAAAACTGGTTTCAGCTTTGTATTGAAAGACAGGATTTTGAGCATTTTGGTAGGTCCAAACTTTAATATTATTTTTATTAATCGTGAGTTTGGCATTATCCATAGTTTTCGCTTGTACTGCCGCAGTGAATGCGACAGCACAGGCCATAAAGATGACTTTTTTCATTCCATTGATCGTCTTATTTTAATTTTATGCTGTTGTTATAACGGATTTTAACGCGCTTTTATACGTCAATATCGTTAAAACCCAGTACATCTTTCATATCGTACTTACGTGCTTCACGACCAACTACCCATGCAGCTGCACGTACTGCACCAGAGGCAAAGTTCATACGGTTGGTCGCTTTATGGGTAATTTCAACTCGTTCGCCATCCGCAATAAACATCGCAGTATGTTCACCGACAATGTCACCACCACGAATCGTTTGGAAGCCAATGGTTTGACGTTCACGTGGACCCGTATGACCTTCACGGCAATACACAGCATCTTGTTTTAAGTCACGTCCTAAAGCACCGGCAATGGCTTCGCCCCACATTAGCGCTGTACCTGATGGTGCATCAACTTTATGGCGATGATGGGCTTCAATCACTTCAATATCTACAGTATCGCCAAATACTTTTGATGCCAATTCAAGAAGTTTGATTGAAACGTTTACGCCGACAGAATAGTTCGCTGCATAGACCACTGGGGTTTCTGTTGCTGTTTCATCGAGATAAGCTTTTTGCTCATCATTCATACCTGTGGTACCAATGACAATCGCAACGCCTGCTTCACGGCAAAGTTTAAGATGCTGTGCCGTTGCTGCAGGTGCAGTAAAATCGATCACGACATCACAATCTTTTAAAACCTCAGCAAGGTTACCGACAACCTTTACGCCAACCGCGCCAATCCCTGCAAGTTCACCAGCATCCGCACCGACCAAGCTACTTTCAGGACGTTCTACCGCAGCAGCCAATTGATAGCCAGCTTGCTGAACCGCTTGAATTAAGATGCGTCCCATACGACCGCCTGCGCCCAAGATACCAATACGTGGAGCTGCTGACATAACATTTTCCTAATGTTGATTCGAAATTGGTCTTACTATATCAAAACTCCATGCGCAGGCTAAGTTACAAACAAAAAAATCCTGCATTTTCTGGAGTCATTGTGCAAATCAACTTCTACGACAGACGCTGACTATTCCCTCACCAAGTTTAGGCATTTTCACGGTATGATAGGCGCGTTCTATTGATCTTGAATATTCATGAAAACCCTATTGTATCTTTGTGCGGCAGTCTGTATTGCACTGGCATGGCTGATTCCGATTCATTACCGACCTTGGGCCACATATACCGGTGAGCTTTATACCTTCTTTGCCCTGTTTGCTTTAGCGGCAACGTTCTTTAAAGAAAAGCTCATGGTGGCAAAAATTTCCTTGCCCCTGTTGCTCTTAGCGCTGATCCCCTTCATCCAACTGGCTTTTGGGCAGGTATATTATTTTAGTATCGCCTTGCTCTGTATGCTGTTTGTGTTCAGCTTCTGGCTGTGTATCAATCTAGGTTTTAGTCTCTCGCAAGGTACAGAAAAACGCGAAAAAACATTCCTATACCTAAGCTATACCTTTGTTGCTTCTGGGGTTATGACAGGGCTCATCGCAATATGTCAGTGGTTAGATTTCGACTCGTTTCTTCCTTTTGTGATGAAAATTAGTGGAACTACGCGCCCATTTGCAAACTTTGCTCAGCCGAATAACATGGCCACGTTTCTGCTCATGTCTTTGTTAGCCTGCCTATATGTTTATGAACAGCAAAAAGTTAAAACGCGCTATTTGGTCGCTTGTGCAATTCCTATTTTAATTGGGGTCGCGCTCAGCCAATCTCGCACCTCTTGGGTGGCAAGTATCTGTGTCCTAGTCTATTTGGCTTATGCACAGTACAAAGATTATATCCGTCTTCGCTGGTTTTACAGCTTGGCCTGGTTTATGGGCTTTGTGGCACTGATTGTATTGATGCCAAAATTAAGTCAAATCATGAGCCAAATATCCGACATGAATATTCAAGAAAGTCGTGACGTAGCCGAACGTGCTAGTGGAGATATGTCTCGTTTAGCCATTTGGCAACAAATGGCGCATGCCGTAGCTGCACAGCCTTGGTTTGGCTATGGTTGGCATCAAACCAGTAGCGCGTTTGTCTCGATCTCGGACACGGTACAAGGGCCTGTATGGATTCGTAGCTCACACAACTTTATTTTGGATTTCTTATTGTGGAATGGCGCCATTATTGGTGTGCCGTTCTTGGCCTATTTCGCTTATTGGGGCATCCAATTACAGAAGTTAGCCAAGTCTGCATTATCTGTGATTGGCCTATTGATGGTCGGTGTCTTCGTTATTCATGCCATGTTGGAGTTTCCGCAAAACTACGCATATTTCTTACTGCCTGCGGGTTTTATTATCGGGATTCTTCAAGCAGCGAAGCCACAGACGGCTACTTTGAGCCTGTCTCCGTGGTTTATCCGCATTGTTTTCGTGATTGGCGCCGTGCTGATTACGGTGATTTATCGTGATTATGCCAATGCAGCGATTCAGCTGGGTCAGGCATCAAAATATGAAAAAACACCGGAGAAAATCACCAATCATGCGCCGATCTATTTACTCACAGAATTTAGACATCGGGTGGCGATTATTCGTTTAAATCCATATTCCATCGTTTCTGAACAAATCATTCAGGATACTGAAAAATTGGTTCGCAGCTATCCAGCGAAATACCACATCATTAAATATGCACGTTTATTGGCATTTAATGGTCGTGAGGCTGAAGCACGTCATCAGCTACAGCGTCTTAAAAATATCTATAGGCTCGACATGAGCTATGAGAGTTTATTACCGCCTACAGCACAGCCGAAACCTTAAAACGCTCAATAAAAAAGCCTGCAATTATGCAGGCTTTTTTATACCTGAGTTCACATCACAGCGAACTCAAGCAAATCATTTCAATTAATCAAACAAACGGTCGAAGAATGATTTTTTCTTCGGAGATGATTTATTGTCATCGCCATCCATCGTGTCTTGTAACTCTTTCAACAATTCACGTTGACGAGCCGTTAAGTTCACAGGCGTTTCCACCACGATACGGCAGAGTAAGTCACCGGTCATGCTGGTACGTACAGGCTTCACACCTTTACCACGTAAGCGGAACAATTTACCAGTTTGAGTCCCTTCAGGTACTTTCAAGCTCACACGACCATCGAGTGTCGGAATTTGAATTTCTTTACCCAATGCAGCATCTGCAATGCTTACAGGCACATCCATATATAGGTCAGCGCCATCACGTTGGAAGATTTCGTGTTCACGTACCACCACTTCTACATATAAGTCGCCTGCTTGGCCATCACGGATCGCCTCGCCTTTGCCACTTAAACGTACGCGGTCGCCATTGTCCACACCTGCAGGAATGGTCACCTCTAAAGTTTGCTGACGGTCAGAAACCCCTGAACCATGACATTTATTACATGGGTTCTTAATGATTTTACCTTGACCACGACAGGTGCTACAGGTTTGCTGCACAGAGAAGAAGCCCTGTTGCATACGCACTTGACCGGCACCATGACAGGTTTTACAGGTTTCAACGTCATTCGGATTTTTAGATCCTTTACCATCACAGGCATCACATGGCGCTGGCGCAGTAAAGGTAATGGTTTTTTTCACGCCCTTCACAGCTTCCTCAAGGGTAAGCTCCATGACATAGCGTAAGTCTGAACCACGGCGTGCGCGTTGCTGACCACCACGGCCACCACCGCCAAATGCGCCACCGAAAATGTCGCCAAACTGACTAAAGATATCTTCTGCGCCAAATCCGCCACCGAAGCCACCGCCGCCGCCCATGCCGCCTTCAAAAGCTTGATGTCCCATACGGTCATACATACTACGTTTTTCGCTGTCCGATAAAACTTCATATGCTTCTGCAGCTTCTTTGAATTTTTCTTCAGCTTCTGGGTTATCTGGATTACGGTCAGGGTGATACTTCATCGCCAACTTACGGTAGGCTTTTTTAATTTCATCATCACTTGCGGTTTTAGATACACCTAAAACCTCATAATAATCACGTTTAGCCATGTCTGGCGATGCTCCTCACGGAATTTAATTTAATACTTAACTGTGGTCTGAAATTGGGGAATCAAACCATTTTTTCAAGGGGTAGGCAGGAAAAAAATAAATCGACTTAGAAAACAGCCTTATTTTTAACGAATTTGGATAGACCTTGGATCCATGCATTTAATAGATACAAAAAGGCAATCGAAGAAAAGATCACACCAATTACCGTGCATGCAGTCACCCAAAGATAGGTGTCCCAATAATAGAAAAATAAAGGAATAAACCACAGTGCGGCAAAAATGGCCATCATGGAATAAATCACGACGGTGCGCATGACCCAAAGCGCTTGGGCTTGGAGCCAAACTTCTGCAGAATCGATTTGAGTCACTTTGCGTGCAAAGCCGTAGGCAAATACACCACTAATCAGGGTAAATAAAGCGAAAAACATGAAGACATAAGAAATCGCAACATAACGGCGATACTTAGCTAAACTCTCTGCTGTCATCTGTGATTCAACCCCGTACACCACAATATGCCGCGCTGCACTTGTGGTTGTTTTACTTTTTAAAAATGTCTTTGTAGATCAGGTGCTACTATAGAGAAAAATTCAATATTTCGCACCCAATATTATGGCACTTTTAAGGATTCTGCTGAGTTTTTTTCACTTTAAACCACTGTGCATATAACGCAGGTAAAAAGAACAAGGTCAGCAGGGTCGCCACGATCAATCCACCCATAATCGCCACGGCCATTGGACCGAAGAAAATACTGCGAGAAAGTGGAATCATCGCCAATACAGCGGCCAATGCAGTCAGCACAATTGGACGGCAACGACGTACCGTCGCATTAATAATCGCATCCCAAGCCGACTCCCCAGACTGAATATCTTGTTCAATCTGATCAATCAAAATCAGTGAATTGCGCATAATCATTCCTGACAGTGCAATCGTGCCGAGCATTGCCACAAAACCAAAGGGTTTATTGAACAATAACAGGAATAACACCACGCCAATAATGCCCAAAGGTGCAGTTAAAAATACGATCATCGCCCGTGACATGCTGCGTAATTGAATCATCAACAAAGTCATGACAACTGCGAGAAATAATGGCATGCCCGCATTTACAGAAGTTTGACCACGTGCTGACTCTTCCACAGTACCGCCTACTTCGAGGAGATATCCATTCGGCATCTCTGCACGTAACTGATCAAATGAATCTTTTAACTCACCCACCACCGTTGCAGGTTGCAATTTACTGCGAATATCCGCGCGCACAGTAATGGTCGGTAAACGGTTACGATGCCAAATCAAACCTTCTTCAAAGCTATACTCAATTTTCGCAATCTGCGCCAATGGCACTGAACCACCATTGCTGGTCGGTACAGCCAAACTGCTGAGCGAACCGACATCCAATCGCTCGGCTTGATCACCACGCATCCGAATTTCAATCAGCTCTCGTTTCTCACGATACTGATTAATCACTGCACCACTGATTGAACTATTCAGGAAATTGGACAGATCTAGACTGGAGACCCCCATTTGACGTGCGCGATCTTGGTCGATGTCCAGTTTAATGACTTTGCTTGGTTCACCCCAATCCAAATGCACATTGGTGGTGTTCGGGTTTTCACTGACTTTTGCAGACACCCGTTGTGCCCACTCACGCACCAAGCTCAGATCTTCACCCGACACGCGGAACTGCAATGGATAACCCACGGGTGGACCATTTTCTAAAAGTGAAACGCGAGTACGTACTTCAGGTAAGAGCTTACGGATTTCTTCTGCTAATGACTGACGGATTTCATTGCGATCATCTAAAGATGAAGCCAACACCACAAACTGAGCAAAACTGGCTTGAGGTAGCTGTTGATCTAGAGGTAAATAAAACCGCGGCGAACCTGTCCCCACATAAGCCACAAAATTATCAATGCCCTGTTTTTTTGACAAGAACGCTTCGACTTTTTTTACGGCCGCTTCTGTGGCCTTCAGTGAGGCGCCTTCCTCAAGCTTTAAATCCACTAAAATTTCAGCACGGTTTGACGGTGGGAAGAACTGCTGTGGTACGGTTTTGACATACTCCCACCACCAAGCTAAGAGCTATGGTGGGGGAATCTTTGCGACCCATGCAATCTTAGAGATTGCACCTTTCGATACCGCACTGCGCTGACAGTATGGCGGTACAGGAACTCTTTATA
>NZ_VOYQ01000111.1:0-1040 GCF_013420195.1 Acinetobacter sp. YH01024 | reverse complement strand
TCGCACACAGCATCAAGCAGAACGACATTATCAATATGATCAAAATTATTTGCTCACCCAAGTAGATGACAGCCGATTAGGTAAGCTGACGTATCAGTATGATGCAATTGGCCGTTTAACACAGAGTAAAAGCCTACATCAAACAGAAAACTTTGCTTTTGACCCAGCAGGAAATTTGATTGACCCAATTGCCACGCATGCATCTCAAGTGAAAAGCAATTTGATATCGCAATATAAAGGCAAAAATTATAAATACGATGCGCAAGGCAATGTGATTGAAACTAGCCATGCAGGAAAAACATTAAAACTGACGTGGGATAACCTGAATAGATTGATTCGCAGTGATCATCAGGGTCAGGTGACTGACTATGGTTATGATGTATTTGGCCGACGCTTATTTAAGAAAAACCCAAATGCACAAACCCTGACTTTATTTGGTTGGGACGGTGACTTGATGATTTGGGAGTCTCAGCAATCTAATAATGCTGATGAAAACTATACTAAGCATTATGTCTATGAAGCAAAGAGTTTTGTACCATTACTCCAAACAGGCTATACAGGCTTTATCAAACTGATTGAGACCCCAGACTATTCAAAATTCCAACGTGAACCTTACTCAATTTATAAAGACCCTGTATGGAAAACAGAAACGAGAAAGAACAGAGCTGAATTAGAGCGAGTAGCGTTTTATCACTGCAACCAAGTGGGCACACCACAAACGCTGAGTAATGAGTTGGGTGAGTGTATTTGGGAAATTAAACAGGATACGTGGGGGACAGCTTTAGAGATTAAGACCAGTGAAAACTTTTTGGAGCAAACCAATATTCGTTTTCAAGGACAATATTACGACCACGAAACAGGCTTACATTATAACCGTTACAGATATTATGAGCCGCATAGTGCAAGGTATGTAAGTAAAGATCCGATTGGGTTGTTTGGTGGGTTAAATAATTCAATTTATGTGAGCGATCCGAATCAATGGGTCGATTCGATGGGGTTGATGGCACAAGGGGAAAGGGAAAAAGTTGCTGCGAATAATG
>NZ_VOYQ01000110.1:0-1062 GCF_013420195.1 Acinetobacter sp. YH01024 | reverse complement strand
GCGGTCTTCACTGCGTGATCGAGTTGATCGACACCCGCCGTGACACGCTCCATGAAGTGCCTGCCTGCGTCTGTTAGCCGAACGCCCCGCGCATGGCGCTCAAATAGCAGGACACCAAGGTTATCCTCCAGCGCTTTCACACGCGCGCTGACGCTCGACTGGCTGATACCAAGTGCCTTGGCCGCATGCCGAAAATTCAGATGCTCGGCGACGGCGATGAACTGAACAAGGGAAATGAGCGGTATCCTGCCAGACAGGATACCGACATTCACGAGGTTTCGATGGTTAGTGCGCCGCATCGGAGCGGGCCTGCTACCAGTCGTCGGTTAGACGACTGGCGACTTCTCGGTGGCAGCCCCACGGAGCCGAAGGAGCACCAGCCCCAACGAAACCAGTACCGCCATCGCCGTGGCGTAACAGATCACGGGCCACGCTGTGTCACCGTTTAAAAGTGCCACCGCCAATGTCCCGACAATGCTGACTATCAGGCTTTGAACGCAGAAGTAGAACGCGACCGCTGATCCCGCGATGTCGTCGAACTCTGCCAAAGCGCCGTTCGCGGTAACGGACACCGTGAAGACAATACCGACCGCGACAACCCACATCGGTAGGATGAAGGTGAGGAATGACGGCGAGCCGTAAAGTTCGCCGATCCCCAACAGGACCGCTCCGCAAACAAGCAACGCCATCCCACGCGCCACGCATCCTGCGATGCCCCATCTGGCGACAAAGGACTTCGCGAAACGGGTTGTCACGATCATTACAAGCGCGACAGTGGCGAAGGCAAAGCTGAATCCGATCTCGGAATATTCCGCTTGGCCTATGAGCACACGGGGAGCCGTCGAGAAGAAGACGAAGTAGGTGCCCATACCGGCGCTAAAGCCGACAGTGTAAACCCAAAAAGCCGGACTCGCGAAGATCGGCAAGACAGATCGGCGCGTCTTGACTTGATCCAGAGGGCGGGTTTCGTGCCACCTGAAACCCGCATTTAGGAGTGCGAGCATCGCCAGTATAGCCAAAGTAATGAATATCGCCTGCCATCCCAAGAACTCGCCGATCAAT
>NZ_VOYQ01000109.1:0-1088 GCF_013420195.1 Acinetobacter sp. YH01024 | reverse complement strand
GGGCGAATTCAAACATGAGGTGCGACAGTTTGAAAAGTCTTATGATAATCAACAAGCTGAGCAAATTTCTCTAATGGTGTAAGCCAATCTAACGCTTTTCTAGGACGAGTATTCAGTGACATGGCAACTTGATTTAAATAATGCTGATCTGCCTGATTTAAATCAATCCCTTTAGGTAAATATTGCCTAATTAAACCATTCATATTTTCGCATGTGCCTTTTTGCCAGGGTGAATGTGGGTCACAGAAATATACATCTATGCCTAAATCTTCTTCAAGTATTTTATGTTCTGCCATCTCGCGTCCACGGTCATAGGTCAACGTTTTACGCAGTTCTGCAGGTAAATATTTCAGAGCTTCAGTTAAAGCCTTGCGCACTGATTCTGCCTTTGCATCAGGTAATGTTGCCAAGATACAGAGCCGTGTATTTCGTTCAATAAGTGTTGCTATCGAACTTTTATTGTCTTTACCTTTAATTAAATCAGCTTCCCAATGACCCGGTATTTTTCTTTCTTGAACTTCGGCTGGGCGCTCATGAATAGTTTTAATATCCTGTAATATAGAATCTTTTTTAGGTTCACCGTTAGCTTTTCGCTTTTTATTTTCATGACGTAGACAGGATAATAAGTCTTTTTTCAACTCACCCTTGGGTAATGCTCGTATCGTTGAATAAATCGTTGTATGGCTTACATTCATTGTTTGATCCAAATCAGGAAATGTCTTTAAACGCTTTGCTATTTGCTGAGGAGACCATAAACAACGGATCGCTTCAACAATAAATTTCCAGAGGATTGAATCGATTTTGAGTTTTCTGTGACCACGTCTACGTCTAGCAAAAGTGTTATCAGAAGCATATCGAGCTTGATAAACGTCATTGATGCTATTTCTTTTAAGCTCACGATAGATCGTACTAGGATGTCTTTTAATAAGTTCAGCAAATTTTCTGGCTGAAAAGCCTTCTTTTCTTGACTCAAGCATTAATGCAGTACGATCTTCAAAGTTAAGATGATGGTATGACAATTTTATATACTCCATAAACCCTTTAAATTAATTAGGTGGTTTATGTCGCACTTCAAGTTTTACTCTGCC
>NZ_VOYQ01000108.1:0-1182 GCF_013420195.1 Acinetobacter sp. YH01024 | reverse complement strand
ACGATTGGTAAGAATCCACAACAAGTTGTTCTTCATGACGATGTATCTGAGGGTCTGTAGCTCAGTTGGTTAGAGCACACGCTTGATAAGCGTGGGGTCACAAGTTCAAGTCTTGTCAGACCCACCACTAACGACAAGCAAGCAATTGCAGAGTGAAGAAATCAGAAACATTGACTTATTGATAAGCTGGGGACTTAGCTTAGTTGGTAGAGCGCCTGCTTTGCACGCAGGAGGTCAGGAGTTCGACTCTCCTAGTCTCCACCACGAATTAATTTAAAAGCACTGCTTTTTAAATTAATGAGGTTGATTGATTAGATGATAGTCAAACAATACTGGAAAGAGCTAAGAAATAAGCGATCAAGTGTTTAGATCCTAGAGATTAACAAGTACAAACGTTATGATACGCACCACTTGATAATCTCTGTGATTTATCACAGTAATGCAATCTGACGAAGATGCATTAAATCATTAACAGAATATATTTGAGTTGAAATAATTTGTTCAAACTCGTTGAAAGCAACATAGGCAACTATGAAGCGATTAGATGAGTTCTAGCGATTAAACTGAATCAAGCGTTTTGGTATATGAATCTAATTGAAGCTGTACAGTGCTTAAATGCACAAGACGCCAACTGTGAGTCGTAAGACTTGTTGCTAAACCTACTTGTAAGGTTTAACGACTGTTTGGGGTTGTATAGTCAAGTAATTAAGTGCATGTGGTGGATGCCTTGGCAGTCAGAGGCGATGAAAGACGTAATAGCCTGCGATAAGCTCCGGGGAGGCGGCAAATATCCTGTGATCCGGAGATTTCTGAATGGGGGAACCCACCCGCTATAAGGCGGGTATCATAAACTGAATACATAGGTTTATGAGGCGAACGAGGGGAAGTGAAACATCTCAGTACCCTTAGGAAAAGAAATCAATTGAGATTCCCTCAGTAGCGGCGAGCGAACGGGGAAAAGCCCATTAAGTTATCTAAGCTTTAGTGGAACGCTCTGGGAAGTGCGACCATAGTAGGTGATAGTCCTGTACGCGAAAGGGCTTAGATAATGATGACGAGTAGGGCGAGGCACGTGAAACCTTGTCTGAATATGGGGGGACCATCCTCCAAGGCTAAATACTCCTGACTGACCGATAGTGAACCAGTACCGTGAGGGAAAGGCGAAAAGAACCCCTGTGAGGG
>NZ_VOYQ01000106.1:0-1225 GCF_013420195.1 Acinetobacter sp. YH01024 | reverse complement strand
CAAACTCTTCAGTTTAAAATCAATAGTACATATAGTGTACCAATCTTGGCTCATCAATTACTGACAAAAATTTGCTCAAATAAACTTCGAGTAATTTCTACCATTAATCAATGAAAATAATTTCGATTGATCAACCAGTAAAAATCCACACAAGTTGTTCTTCATAATCTCTTAATGATCTTTCTAACATCTCGTCAATGCTAGAAGCTGGACTTCGATAAACTCAACAACTCAACGCTTCACGTTTCGTTCGTTTCCGTCTATCTCGTCGGTATGGTGCTCATTATAGGGCAATTTCTTACACGTGCAAGTGCTTTTCACTCACAAAGAACACGAGTGTTTTATTTTTATGCACCATTATGGTTCAAAAAACACACTTTACTCACATAAATACATGATATTTATTACAAATATCATGTAAAATATTTTTCCTATTTTGTGTGCTTAGTTTTTTACAGGTGCTGCTTTAATCACCACACTCTGTATAACTACTGGGTTTACAGGGACATTCTGATGCATTCCATAGTTCGCAGTTGGAACTTTTACGATTTTATCGACGATATCCATACCTTTAGTGACCTTACCAAAAACAGCATATCCCGCATTCATTGCACTTTTATTGAGAAAGTCATTGTCTGCAACATTAATAAAGAACTGACTACTTGCTGAATCAGGATGATTCATCCGTGCCATTGCCAATGTGCCGCGCTTATTGCTCAAGCCATTACTTGATTCATTCTTAATAGCCGCTTTTGTTGGCTTCTCCTGCATTTTGACATCCATGCCCCCACCCTGAACCATAAATCCAGGAATCACGCGATGAAAGATCGTGCCGTTATAAAATTTTTCTTTTGCATAGCTTTCAAAGTTTTTAGCTGAGATAGGTGCCTTGTCATTGAATAGCTCAATTTCAATATTGCCTTGAGAGGTTTTCATTTCGACAATAGTATTGGCAGCAAAACTGCTTAAGCTCACACAGCCAAGTGCTGCGGTAAATAAAATCTGTTTTAACATTTGCTAACTCTTCTGGTTGATCTCGTACTTGTTATTGACTGTATATTAGTCTTTGATGATTAAAAAGTAATTATTCTGCCATTATTGACATACTCCCACCACCAAGCTAAGAGCTATGGTGGGGGAATCTTTGCGACCCATGCAATCTTAGAGATTGCACCTTTCGATACCGCACTGCGCTGACAGTATGGCGGTACAGGAACTCTTTATA
>NZ_VOYQ01000105.1:0-1228 GCF_013420195.1 Acinetobacter sp. YH01024 | reverse complement strand
AGTACCAGCGTACGGCCCACAGAATGATGTCACGCTGAAAATGCCGGCCTTTGAATGGGTTCATGTGCAGCTCCATCAGCAAAAGGGGATGATAAGTTTATCACCACCGACTATTTGCAACAGTGCCGATAAAAATATATCATCATGAACAATAAAACTGTCTGCTTACATAAACAGTAATACAAGGGGTGTTATGAGCCATATTCAACGGGAAACGTCTTGCTCGAGGCCGCGATTAAATTCCAACCTGGATGCTGATTTATATGGGTATAGATGGGCTCGCGATAATGTCGGGCAATCAGGTGCGACAATCTATCGATTGTATGGGAAGCCCAATGCGCCAGAGTTGTTTCTGAAACATGGCAAAGGTAGCGTTGCCAATGATGTTACAGATGAGATGGTCAGACTAAACTGGCTGACGGCATTTATGCCTCTTCCGACCATCAAGCATTTTATCCGTACTCCTGATGATGCATGGTTACTCACCACTGCGATCCCCGGGAAAACAGCATTCCAGGTATTAGAAGAATATCCTGATTCAGGTGAAAATATTGTTGATGCGCTGGCAGTGTTCCTGCGCCGGTTGCATTCGATTCCTGTTTGTAATTGTCCTTTTAACAGCGATCGCGTATTTCGTCTCGCTCAGGCGCAATCACGAATGAATAACGGTTTGGTTGATGCTAGTGATTTTGATGACGAGCGTAATGGCTGGCCTGTTGAACAAGTCTGGAAAGAAATGCATAAGCTTTTGCCATTCTCACCGGATTCAGTCGTCACTCATGGTGATTTCTCACTTGATAACCTTATTTTTGACGAGGGGAAATTAATAGGTTGTATTGATGTTGGACGAGTCGGAATCGCAGACCGATACCAGGATCTTGCCATCCTATGGAACTGCCTCGGTGAGTTTTCTCCTTCATTACAGAAACGGCTTTTTCAAAAATATGGTATTGATAATCCTGATATGAATAAATTGCAGTTTCATTTGATGCTCGATGAGTTTTTCTGATAGTTAGTCTTTGTAGAGACACAAACCTGAAATTCCGGACACCGCGCTTCAGGACATCTCCCTGGACGCCGATATCTGGCAGTATCCGGACGGGGCACTGTTGCAAATAGTCGGTGGTGATAAACTTATCATCCCCTTTTGCTGATGGAGCTGCACATGAACCCATTCAAAGGCCGGCATTTTCAGCGTGACATCATTCTGTGGGCCGTACGCTGGTAC